>NZ_AXWV01000014.1 GCF_000482845.1 Anaerobiospirillum succiniciproducens DSM 6400 | reverse complement strand
AGCTCCCTGGCGCTCCAGATAAGGCCCCAATTGCATCTGACAAGGTGCCTGTAACTAAGGACATTAAGGTTCCTGTATCTCCACAGGATGGCAAGTTACCTGGTGCCCCAGAAAAAGCCCCAGCATCTGATAAAGCACCGGTTGCAGATAAGACCCCAGTAGCTGACAAGGCTCCGGCCGCCTCTAGCGACAAGGTTATTGCTCAGGATAATAAGCTCCCTGGTGCTCCAGATAAGGCCCCAGTTGCATCTGACAAGGCCCCTGTAACCAAGGACATTAAGGTTCCTGTACCTCCACAGGATGGTAAGTTACCTGGTGCCCCAGAAAAAGCCCCAGTTTCAGATAAAGCTCCAGTTGCTGACAAGGCTCCGGCCGCCTCTAGCGACAAGGTTATTGCTCAGGATAATAAGCTCCCTGGTGCTTCAGATAAGGCCCCAGTTGCATCTGACAAGGCCCATGTAACCAAGGACATTAAGGTTCCTGTACCTCCACAGGATGGCAAACTACCTGTTGCCCCAGAAAAAGCACCAGTAGCTGACAAGGCTCCTGTTGCTGACAAGGCTCCGGCCGCCTCCAGCGACAAGGTTATTGCTCAGGATAATAAGCTCCCTGGCGTTCCAGATAAGGCTCCAATTGCATCTGACAAGGCCACTGTAACTAAGGATATTAAGGGCCCACTGCCTGAGATCAAGCCAAACACCATCATCACTAAGGAGAGCCAAGAGCCACCTAAGGTCGTATCCAATCTTATGACCAAGGATGCATCTTCAAGTAAGGATGCTCCTAGTGATAGATCACATGTAATCTCTCGTGAACAGGCTTTAAAGGACCGCACCGAGATCAAAGCTCCTGATCGTGCCCAAACTTTAGATGCGACCACACAATCTAAGACTAAAGAGGCTCGTGCTGAAAATCTTAAAGAACAACAGCTTAAGAACGAGCAAGTTGTAGAGAAGAGACTTGAGCAAAAGGCTGAACGTGCTGAGCGTATTAAAGAAGCCGGTCAAGAGTTTGAAGAGTTTAAGCAGCAGCAAAACGAGAAGTTAGTAGCTGCCATGCGCGACAACGTCGATAAGTCTGCACAAATCGCTGCTAACCTTGCAGCTCAAGGAGCTCAAGGCAAGGCTAATGGCGCAGCAGGTACTGCAAGTGCTTATGACACCTTGTCTGTAGATAAAGAGCAATTTGCCAAGATCTACAAGAACATCACCTCTGTTGATGATCCTGAACATCAGCAGCAATTACGCTCTGAGATCAAGGCTGCAATCGATGGCAAGGGTACAGTAGTCCAAGATAAGGCCACTATTAGCTCTCAAGATGCTGCCACTAAGGATGTAAAGGGCAATACTCAGTCTTTACCACAAGGCACTGATGGCAAAACGCTAGCCCAAGATAAAGCTGCAGCTAGTGCAGATCAAGGCGTCTTAAAGTCTACTAATCAGGCTATTACAGATCATCAGTCACGCACTCAAAATGCATCTCAAGAGCAAAGTGCCACTAAGGATATAAAGGCTCCTGCTCAGCAACAGCAAGCACAGGCTCAACAACAGGCTAATGCCCAGCAGCAAGCTCAGCAACAAGCCGCCGCTCAAGATGCAGCAGATGCTAAGCAGACTGTAGCGCAGCAAGCTATTGATAAGGCTGCACAGCAGCAACAGCAAGCCCAAGCCCAACAGCACGCCCACGCACAGCAACAGGCTAATGCTCAACAGTCAGCTCAGGCTCAGCAACAGGCAAATGCCCATCAGCAAGCTCAACAATCTGCTCAGGCTCAGCAACAGGCAAATGCTCAGCAGCAAGCTCAGCAGTCAGCTCAGGCTCAGCAACAGGCAAATGCCCAACAGCAAGCTCAGCAGTCAGCTCAGGCTCAGCAACAGGTAAATGCCCAGCAGCAAGCTCAGCAATCAGCTCAGGCTCAGCAACAGGTAAATGCCCAGCAGCAAGCTCAGCAATCAGCTCAGGCTCAGCAGCAGGCTAATGCCCAACAGCAAGCTCAGCAACAAGCGGCTCTACAGCAGGCAGTTAATCAGGCTGCCAATAAACTTCATCATACTGGCCACAATGTTACACAGCAGGCAGCACAGCAAGCTGCAGCTCAGATTGTGCAGCAATTAGGCGGTAACGCTAATAACATTCTGAATGCATCTCAGGCCATGACTGGTATGACTGGCAACCACGGTTCTATCTTTATGCCTGGTGCAGCTGGCTTTACCAATATGACCACACTTGATGAAGAAACTCTGCAAGATGAGATCATCAAGAATGTTATGCACACTGTGCCATCTGATGAGCTTGATGAGTTTAGCCTCAGAGGCAATGCACTTGGCGAGCAAGCTTTATCTGGTGTAGTTGCTGATACTGACTTAAACGGTCTGCATGACCATAGCTTAAATCATCTCTTTACTGCAGGCATTACTGATAATGGCAAGGGCGATCCGCTCTCAACCTTTAATCAGGCAACTGCTGCAGCTCAGATTACTACTGGTCAAAATGCACCAATCCCTGCTGAGAGCAATGTAACCTCATCAACAGCCAAAGAAAGCGGTTTATTACGCCGCTTAGCATCGTTCTTCTCACGCAAGGAAGACGGTGATATGGGCCCTGTTGATGCTACTGGCAAACCAATTGATCCAAGTAAGGCTGCGCTCAACGAGTTTAAGTCAGGTGAGTCATCTGATGCCAAGATGAGCCAGAACGTCATGCAAAACAATCTACGCATGAACTCACTGGATACCTTAATCAATCGACTGCAGAGTGCAATAAGCGATCAGGCATTGCCACCAAAGGTTCAAGAACAAGCTCAAAACTTAATGAAGGCTTTAAACAACCCTGTATCTGACTTATCCTCAGTCTCATCATGGTTGAACTTTGTAACAGGCCCAATGTCACCATCATCACCTCAAGCTGTTGCAATGCATCAATGGGCATTTATGCTCTTATGTATCCGCTTTGAGCAAATCGGTAAGAACATCGATAAGTTCTTAAAGAAGCATGGTGGCCCTGAGAAGCTGGCAAAATTAGAACCTGCTATTAAAGAACACAAAGCTTTAGCTCAGGACATGGATGATACCGCCATTAACAAGAGCCATGAGCTATTAAAGGACACCTTTACTCAAGTTGAGAGAATGCAGCAAAACCAGACACTCTCTCAAGATCAAGCTATTCCGCGTTATATCCCACTGCCACCAAATTATGAGGGCGGTAAAGAGGGCTCTATGAGTGCTCGCAAAGAACAAGATAGCGACGGCGGAACTAGCTGGCATCTTAACTTTAAGTTTGATCTTGAGAACATGGGTGCACTGCATATTAAAGTTAAGCTGCGCTTCCCTGAAATTCAGATGTCATTTGTGGCTGAGCGCTTTGAGACCTTGCAAAAGGTTCAATCCTTAATGCCTGATCTCAATGCTAAGCTCAAAGAAATTGGCCTGACCTCCACAGGATCAAGTGCACGCTTAGGCTCAGTTTCATTTGATGATGTCATCTCATCAGAGGGCAGTTCAAGTAGCCAAAACTCCTCATTTAAGTTTGAGGGCAATGCCTTTAACGCTGAGGCCTAATTAAGCTAATGCAATATGCGTTAGTTCTAAAAAGCTTACTTCATACGAGGGAATACGATGTTTTCACGCAAGTCTGCATCAGGATATGATCGCAAGGCCAAGATCAATGAGGCGGTCGGCATTAGTTACGATGAAGATAAGCGCACTACACCTACGATCTCATCTAAAGGTGAAGGCGCTATGGCTGACGCTATCGTGGAGATGGCTAACGAGCTCGGCATCTATGTGCATAAAGATCAGCAGCTGTTGAATCAGCTCAAATGCCTCAAAGAAGGCGAGGAAGTACCACGCGAGTTGTTTGAAGTTATTGCGCAGATCTTAGCCTTTAGCTACATTCTGCAAGGCAAGACACCTCAGTCGTATACTCGTGCAGACGGCAGTCGCGCCATTAATATCAATGCCTAAAGGCGACCAAGCATTTGTTGCCCAAGCAACGTCGCATAAGCATGCCTAAGATTTAGAGACAAATGCACTTTCTAAGCAGCAGTGCCCAAGCTTACGCATATGTTCTCTAGCACTTGTTACATCCTCGTATGCGTTATAGTGCTAGTTAAGTTTGTGGTGTAAAAAAGCCCCTGTAACATTTTAGTTGCAGGGGCTTTTTGCTGGTACCTAGGTGCAAGAGCTATGTCTTGCACCGTCACATTAGAAAATGTTTAGAAGCTCATCTTCAAAGGCATCTGCCTGACGCTCAATATTTGAAGAGCTTTGCTGAGTTGGCTGAGCCTTATCATCAGGCTCCACTGGCTCTACATCCTTAGCACCAGAATCCTCAATACCACTACCTTGCAGCGCATTCTGTTGAGCTGCATTGTTAGCTATGCCGACATTTGGTAGCGCAGGTCCAGGAGCAAAGAGTGAGCCTTGAGGTGCTGGCTGCATATTGCCCTGACCTGGTTGAGGCATATTGCCCTGACCTGGAATTTGAGCATTGCCTGGGATTTGCGCATTTGGAGCTTGGCCTTGTAAACGCGGATCCTGGTAAGGAGCATAATTCTCAGGCAGCTGCTGATTTTGTGGAACTGCATATGGCAGTTCTTCATAGCCAGCCTCACCAAAGTTATTGCACTGCTTGATGTACTGAATACGATCCTCACGAGCAGGATAAGAATCCATACCTACTTCTTCACAGCCTGCAGCTAGAACGTTACCGGCCTTATCAAAGTTGGCAAAGACAATACCCTCTGGGCGCTTAAGCTCTAAAGAGTTCACACCACGCTCTTGTAAGTAAGCTTGGTATAAACGCATCGCACCAGTAGAGCCATACAGACCAGTGGACTTGTTATTGTCATAGCCTACCCAAATAGTGGCCAGCTCATCAGAGTCCATACCCACAGTCCAAGAGTCACGGAAGTCGTTGGTAGTACCGGTCTTAGAGGCGATAGTTACACCTGGGAACATATTACCGATACGACGACCTGTGCCACTTCTAGTAGCCTCAGTCATACCGTAGATGGCCAGATATGTATCCTTTGGATCTAAGGTACGAGGGGAGCGGTTACTACCACGCTGGTAAACAATTTCACCATCCTTCTCAATGGTACGTAAGGTGGTCAGGTCACGATAAATACCCTCAGTAGCCATACCCACATACATAGAATTGAGCTCGTATGGAGAGATCTCAGGAGTACCTAAGACTATAGATGGATATAAAGGAATATCTCTTTTATAACCAGCAGCCTTTAAGGTATTCACCACATTATCAAGGCCAGAGCCCATGCCCACACGTACTGTAGGCACGTTTAATGACTTAGCCATTGCATTGATAACGCGAATTGGACCACGGTATTGCTTATCATCATTCTTAGGCGACCAGATATCACCATTTGGCAGTTTTACCTGTACTGGACTGTCATTAACCACAGAGCCTAAGTGATAGCCTTGGTGGAATGCAGTTAAGTAAACAAATGGCTTAATCAGCGAGCCTACCTGACGACGAGAATCTAAAGCACGATTGTAGCCGTCATACTTAGGGTTAGATGATCCTACTAAAGCACTAACCTCACCTGTTCTCCATGAGGAGACGATCATAGCGGCTTCTAAATTGGTCTTCTTACGCTCTTTTTCAATGGCCTTGATCTGCTCAGTTACCGCTTTTTCTGCGGCAAACTGGGCTTGAGGATCAAGCGAGGTAAAGATACGGATACCATTACCAGATAAGAAGTCCTTACCAGTACGATCCTCTTCCTCCTTGAAGCGATAGCCAATTTCAGTCTTTACTAAGCCCATAAATGCAGGGGTCTTAGAGTAATTCATCTGACCGCGCTTAATTACATTTAAAGGCTTGGCCTGCAGCTCTTCACAACGCTCCTCAGAGATATGACCACGAGTACGCAGTACTGAAAGCACAGTATTACGACGGCTTAAAGCATTATCTGGATAACGCCATGGGTCATAATATGAAGGGCCTTTGATAAGACCAACTAGCAGAGCCATCTGATCTAAAGAGAGCTCGGAAATTGGTACGCCAAAGTAGAAATAAGAAGCTAAGCCGAAACCATAAATACCTGCATTGCCATTTTGGCCGAGGTAGATTTCGTTCATATAGGCTTCTAAGATCTGATCTTTGGTGTAACGATGATTCATGGCAATGGCCATGAAGATCTCTTTGATCTTACGAGAGTAGCTACGCTCATTAGTTAAGAAGTAGTTCTTAACAAGCTGCTGCGTAATAGTAGAACCACCCTCAACCACACGGCCTGCAATCGCATTCTTAACCGCAGCACGGGCAATGCCTAATGGATTGATGCCGAAGTGATCGTAATAGGCACGATCTTCAATCTCAATTAAGGTAGTAATGAGCTGCTGTGGCACCGCATCTAAGGAAATGAAGATACGATCCTCTTCAGGGTTGATACGGTTAATACGGTCTAATAAAACTGGGTCCATGCGCATGAATGCCAGCTCTTGGAGAGTTTGGGCATTTAAAATGCGATTCACACGCTTGCCATCAAACTCAACCATAACAGGCAGAACCAGCTCTTCACCGTCTGGGAATTTGAACGGACGCTTAATTAAAACAACACGGCCAGTTTTCTTGTTAACGGCGTATTCACCAGGCTTCTTAGGCGATGCTACCTCACGATACTGCAGCATCTTAAGTTCATAGACCATCTGCTCTAAAGACAGACGCTGCTCTGGATAAAGTTCTAAAGGACGTGAGTAGACAACTGCAGGTAAGACCCACTTGTCGTCCACTTCATAACCTGAATACACGATGTTATCAAAGTAGATAAACATCATGGTAGCAAGACCTAAACCCACAATACCAAGCTTGATGCCTAAGGACATGCAATAGCGAGTAATACGACCTAATCTTTGACCAATAGTTAAAGGTGGAATTAAGCCTGCCTTACGATCGGCTTTTTCCTGAGCCTTACGCGCCTTACGCATACGACGGCGTTCACGCCACTGATAAAGGAAATTACCCTCAATCTCCTCTTCATTGTCGTCGGTATAACTTACTGCATGGCGTGAGGAAGCATCAGAAGCATTGCTCTCTTGCTCTTTTGAGTTTGCATCTTTCTTTGAAGATAGCTTGGCACTCTTATCTTTGAGCTCTTCAAGCTTAGCCTGAGCGGCTTCTTTAGCTGCAGTGGCACGATTTAGTAATTGAGAGGCAAATGATGAGCGCTTCCCCTCATCTTCATTTGATGGGTTATCAATCTTATCGTGCAGTGCATTAGCACTAGCCTTTTCCTCAGCAGCTTTGCGCTTTAAAAAGCGAGCCATTGGCTTATCTGTGCTAACGTTACTAGCTCCTGGCACTGAAGAGCTTGCGCTCTTAGCACTGCTAGATAAAGTAGTTGCACTTAAGGCAGCGGCATTAGCACCACCAGTTCTTACTTTGGCTGCAGCTGCTCTTGCTTTAGTAGCTTGATCTTGAGCGTGTTGTGCCATAGCACGTGACTGTTCAGCAGCGGCTTGTGCGGCGTTAGCTTGATTGTCTAGCGCGACATTAGCTGCATGGGGAGCTTTTTGATATTGAGTGTAGTTTTGCTCAGCGCGTGGTGGAGTCTGTGCTGATGGGACTTGATGGAATTTAGCCTGATGCGCATGACTTGCATTTGTATTTGCAGATGTATCAGTAGCGCTAAAGTTACCGGCCTCAAAGAGCGGTAAGTTATCAGTGTTTGCGCTCTGATCCTGAGGCATACCACCAAAGGTAGGCTCTAAACGACCTCCGAAAGTCGGCTCCTGACGATCGTTCAGGCCGTGTGATTGTCTACCATGCTTGTCTTGCATAATCCTAAAGTGTCCCCTGTCAACGAGCGCAATTGTTGCAGCCGACCATACTTGCCAAACCGGGGCCTATGTATGCCCATGAGCTCGCTGTAGTGCAATAAGCCACATTACCCACTAGCCTAATCATCTTGCTAAGACTCATAGCAAACTTGTTAACTATCAGGCTTGATTAACTTACATGACCTTACTCAGGTCTAAGATGAAAAATTCCACGCATTATATCAAAGCAAGAGCTCAATACCCTTAGTTATCAGCGCTACAAACCAAAAAAGTCAGCAATCCAACACAATAGCCACTCCATTTGTCAACAAAATTCCCCTCGTTGAATGTTTAACGTGTTAAGAAACGCTCTTTGCACCTAAATAATACGGTCCTTTTCAAACACGCGGTGGCTAAAAGATCAGTGCTGTTAAGTTTGTAGGATAAAAGATCAGTGCTGTTGAGTTTGTAGGCTAAAACATTAATTCAGCGTGCATGTCTTTGTAGGTGCTCTTATCCTTTTCCTTTGTGATGGTAAAAGAGCACTTCAAAGAGTGCTAAAAGCCTGGGGATTGTCGGTATTTTTAGGGGTCTAATATTTTGCTAAAACGAGAGGCGAGGCATACCTTGTTTTACAAATTAGCTAACTTTCTCACATGTTAGACATATATGGCTTGATACAGACATACAAAATATGGATAATGGCGGCCTTAAAATGACCTGCTAAGGTCTTTAACCGCTTGTTTAAGCGAGATTCGCAATGGGTTAAAACTTTGTTAAACCCTCTTAATGCGAAGCAAAAAAATAACTCAACGATAGATACTTGCTACAAGGTCTATTGTCACAAGATTAGGCAGAACCACTGGTTCTACACCTGATTAGTTGCAGCAAACGTGCAATGTGTGCATACTGCAAAATCCTTATCAGGAAAGGTAGTAGCTTTTGGTAATTGGTAAAACCAATGGCCCTACCGCTTAACTCGTTAATCTATAGCTCACAAATATCGTTTGATGTTTGTGGCAAGACCGAAAGAGAACGGTTAATTGGCAAGAGCTGCATCAAAAAAACTCTTGCTCTTTAAAACAAGCTAGCTTGCTTAAGAGTACACAAGATATGGCACTTTATTAGCCTATCTCAAGCTTGCATGCATCCTAGGCTCATGATCTTTCGGAGGACAGTCCGTTTTGCGGACGCGACTAGTTTTTGCAAACGGTCTTATGACCAATCAAGATGGTAATCGATTGGCATCTTGGAACACTAAGTATTGAATTATTACTTAGCTTGTCAAAAGCTGTTTGCTAAATTAATACAAGGACAGGGTTATGAGTAACACAGCACAGGAAAATTATGACTCCATGTCTCCTCTCGCTATTGCTGGCGTAAAGCCATACGTCGAGAAGAGCGGTGAAGAGTACATGAATGATGCTCAAAAAGAGCACTTCCGCAAGATCTTAACTGCATGGCGTGACCAGCTGCGCTCTGAAGTTGACCGTACCGTTGGTCACATGAAGAACGAAGCTGCTAACTTCCCAGATCCTGTTGATCGCGCATCACAAGAAGAAGAGTTTGCTTTAGAGTTACGTGCTCGTGACCGCGAGCGTAAGCTCATCAAGAAGATTGAGAAGACCCTCCACAAGATCGACGAAGACGAGTTTGGTTACTGCGAGCAGTGCGGTATCGAGATCGGCATTAAGCGTCTTGAAGCTCGTCCAACTGCTGACCTGTGCGTTGACTGCAAGTCATTAGCCGAGATCAAAGAAAAGCAGTTAGGTGACTAATCTAAGCTTTTACATGGGCTCTTAGCTTATTTTAGATAAGACTTTTAGCCCTCTTAACTAGGCTTACTGCCTAGATCAGGCGCACTTTATTTAAAGTTGCGCCTGATTTTTTTTGTACCCTACCAAAACCACAGCCGCAACAACTTACCTTTACAAACTCCTATCTGTACCATTCCGATCTGTAAAATCCCACCTTTACAGCCGCCCCTGTTTTTGCCTTCTGCACCACATGCTTTAACTAAAATTTATAGCTGATTGTATTTGATTTTAGTTGAGTGAAAATGCTGCATATGTAGTTAACTAATGGCCTATTGTTAAAGTGTCAAACTCATTTAGTATTTAGCCGTCAAGCTAGTGTACATGGCACTTTTTGGTGTGTTCGATGGCTCATAATGTACGCTACAGCACAAAAAACGTGACTCTACACGCGTTTCATAACGATAACGCTTGCTAAGCCTTGTTATCATTACATTTTGTAGCTAGTCTATGGTTAAGACTTTAGTTTTGACTTAGTTTGCTTAACTTTTACAAGTTAAGACGTACTATTTGCTTGTCTCGAGCATAGACACTTTTCTTTGGCACTAGCAAATCTAAGCTCAACTTTTACTCTAAGTTTGCGAGCAAATTTGATCAGCTTTCCATCTAAAAAAACTACCTCAATGCACTGATCATGCACTTAAGTTATTAGAAATAACTCAAAGTAAGCTGCCCCTCATCATGGACAGAACATGAGCCAATCAAGCATTGATAGTTTTCTTTGACATTCTTGGACATGCTTTAGCTGGCACTATTTCATCTGAATGTATACAAACATGCTTAGCTATGGAGATCTGATCTAGCGGTTTTGCTCGTTTGTTTTCTTGTGTGCTGTGAAGATAGAAAGTGAGGTGGCTATGGAATATCGCGGACGTTTTGCCCCATCCCCAAGCGGTCGCTTGCATCAAGGTTCTCTTATCGCCGGATACGCCTCCTACCTTCGCGCCTTAGAGCAGCACGGTTCTTTTGTTCTGCGTATTGAGGATCTCGATTTTCCACGCTGCCCAATCTCTAACACTCCTGTAATTTTAGAGGAGCTCGAGCTTTTAGGCATAGAAAGCGACGAGAGTACCGTAATTCAAAGCCGCAATCTGCCACGCTATGACGAGGTTATTAACTCTCTATTAAGATCAGGAGTTGCCTACTACTGCCAGTGCACCCGTGCACAGATTAAAGAGAGACCATGCCCTTGTGAAGGTCTTAACTTAAAGCCAGACAATTGCAATTTACAAAGCTGCGATACCCGCTCTGTTGATCCTCGTATCCACAACAAGAGCCATGCACAAGCATGTGAGTGCAGCCATGAGGAGTGCTCTGATGGTACTAGTCAGTGCAGCGGCTCAAATTGCAACTCTGACAAAGCAAAGCAGCTATCCATTCGCATCAATCTAGACAAGCTTCTTCCTGAGTTTGCATCTTTTAACGATGCTAACTTAGGTCAGCTCCTGCAGTCAGATTACAAAGATCACCTTGCAAGCTCCTTAGTCTTAAAGCGTGCCGATGACATCATTGCCTATAATTTAGCTTGTGTCGTGGATGATCATGATGAGGGCATTAGCGAGGTAGTGCGTGGTGCGGATATGCTCGATGCCACCTTCGTACAGTTATGTCTTTACAAAGTGCTTGGCTATGAGGCTCCAGAGTTTTTACACGTACCTCTGATTGTGGACCACAATGGCAACAAGCTTTCTAAGCAAAACAAGGCAGCTCCTGTACTAGCATCTATGTTGCCACATGAGGCTTTATTACATACTTGCAGACTGCTCAATCAAAAGATTTCAGTTAAGGCTAATGATTTAGCCGAAGAGTTAGCCTCATTTACCCATTTATTTACCAATCAGCTTACTACTCGCTATGCTGAAGCAGAAGGCGAGAAATTGCTAGCTGGTAATATGGAACTCTCCCCTGCTGCTATCACTAACGGCATCATGAGCCTAAGCTATCAATGCTTTAACAAGAAAATTGACTCTCACCGCCTCTATGAGCAATTACACTCTCTAGCAGAAGATGATGCCTCTAGCAGAGTAACTTGTGCCGCTCCAGGTCATTGCGACGGTCCAAGATATAACTCACCTTGTGCCATAGGATGCCATGGACGTAATGAACTTAGTGCTATTGCTCAGCCAAGTGCTTTAGGTCGCGCCTTAGCCGTACATGTTACTGAGCGTGAGTTGACTAAGATTTTCTATGCAGCACAAGACTATCGCAGCGCAATGCAAGAGCTTATTTACTGTATAAGTAAAACCTTTAGTGCTTGTTCCATGCCTAAGCAAAGCATTGTGATATAATGCGGCCTGATTTCAGGCATAGACACAAATAAAGTGCCTTGCGCTGCAGCTTATTGTTAGCTGCAAGCACGCTCACATCTAAGCTCCAAGCTACAAAACAAGTGCTTTTACAAGCTTTACTTTTGTTTAACATACAACTCATAAGCAATGAGTGTTGTTATCTTAAGATAAGTTTTTCTTAGGTTTGAGCATGTATTATGCGCAGCTCATGTGTCTAATTGCCCAGGCAATCATTCCAAGCTTATGGCATTTAATGCCATAGGTCATGACCTGGTACCTTGCTCTTAAAGTATTTGCAACATGCAAATCTAAGAAGAGATTTAGCTCTGCCTCGTCAAATCAGCAATCCATAATTCATATCAATCGCGCCTGTTTTCAGACAAGAGGGCTTTTGAAGCTTTCTTTATAAAACAACATCAAACAATGGCATGAGCTACTATAAGTAGCTAAGGCCAAGCAGCATCTTGATGCACACGATGTCTAAGCTTTTGATAATAACAATAATTGGATGTGTACGCACTGCATCTACAACTGCTCTCAACGCGACGCTCACAATCGGTTGACGGCAATTAGCAGTTGCGGCCACAGGTGATTTTTGGAATGAATTTTCAGGTTCTTCTGATATTTTACTCGGATCTTTTTGACCCCAAGGTAAATGCGTTGGCGCTTAATTAAGCCTTGCATGAGATTTTTATGGTGCTGAAAGGATCGGAGTAAAATATTAGGAGAACCGTACTTCTGTGAGACTTGAGGTACATTAAAATTTCTACCTTACTTCCGGGTCTTGAGGACCTTTTAAAGAAGAACAAAGCTTTAGTAGCCAAGACAGGCCAAGCGAAGCTTGTCTTAAGTGCAGATCAGCATCAGCTTCCTACTGAAAAGATCTCTAAGTACGCTATCAAAGTCATCAAGCGCTTAAAGCAAGCTGGCTTTAAGGCTTATTTAGTTGGCGGCGGTGTACGTGACTTACTTTTAGGCAAGACTCCTAAAGACTTTGACGTTTCCACTAATGCAACCCCAGAACAGGTTCGTCGTCTGTTCTCTAATGCCCGCATCATCGGTCGTCGCTTCAAGATCGTTCACATTGTTTACTCTAACAATGACATTATTGAAGTAACTACTTTCCGTGGTGGCAATCCATCTCAGCTTCAGGTTGAGTCCGCTATCCCACGTGAGGGCAAGCGTTTTGAGGTTCAGGTAACCTCACAGGGTATGCTCGTTCGTGACAATAGTTACGGTAAGCGTCTTGAAGACGATGCTCGTCGTCGTGACTTCACCATTAATGCTATCTACTTAGATATACAAACTGGTGAGCTTATCGATATGCACGGCGGTCTTTATGATCTGACCCACGGCGTTATCGACATCATCGGCGATCCTGAGACTCGCTATCGTGAAGATCCAGTACGTATTCTGCGTGCTGCTCGCTTTAGCGCTAAGCTCGGCTTTAAGATTTCCAAGCGCACCTTAGACAAGATTGCTCCTTGTGCTGACCTGCTGCAGTCTGTTGCTCCTGCTCGTATGTACGACGAAGTCAACAAGATGTTCTTAACTGGTCATGCTCAGGCTAGCTTCAAGGTGTTAACTGCATTAGGTCTGTTTAGCCACCTGTTCACCCTCTCTGATATGCTGCTTAAATCTAGCACCTGCCGTGACTTCTTAAATCACGCCTTTGCTAGCACCGATCAGCGCTTCCATGAGGGTAAGTGTAATAAGCCTCACTTCTTATACGCCATCGTGCTGTGGAATGAGTTTATTTGGGACTTCTATGAGATGCGCGACGATTTAATGTTCAGCGCTAACAACATCAACTACAAGTCCTTAATCTCATTCTTAGCCGCTCAAGTAGTAATCGAGCAGTACCGCTTAACCGCAATGCCAGAGCAAATTATTCGCTCTATCGCACTGCTGTGGCGTCTGCAGTTCTTACTTGAGTCTAAGGAGCCAGAGAAGTACGTTAACGAGACTATCTCTTATCAGGGCTTTAGAGCAGCATTCGACCTGTTCAAGTTACGTTCACATTTTGACAAGAACTTAGTATCCCGCGTTGAGTTCTGGCAGCCTTACTACGATCAGTGCAAGGCTGATGCAGAGCGTCGTCGTCGTAACTACGATGAGAACCGTGCTGCTCGTGACGAGCGCCGTGGCCGTCGTAACCGTCGCGATAGAGACCGTGATGAAGTACGCGCATCTCGTGACCATGACGAGCGTGGCTCTAACGTAAACTTTGACGAGACCGCAGCTGATAAGCGCAATCGCATGAGCAAGGCTCGCAATTGGCGCAAGGCTATGAATCTCGAGCCGTAGAGATGCAAATTGCTCTTAAGCGCTTTAAGAGCACAGCAGCAAAGCTTGAATCAAAGTTTTATTGCTGTGCATTAAAAATTGATAGATAAGGCGTTTTATACGCTAGGCAAGGCCAAAGTTCCTAAATAGAGCTTTGGCCTTGCGCATGTAAATATGACAAGTGAAATTTCATGCGCGGTGATAGCGCTCGGCTCTAATATGGGTGAGAGTGCTGACACCTTACAAAAGGCAGTCAATGCTATTAATGCACTTGATGAAGTAAGCGTTATCAAAGCATCATCTATGTATCGCACTAAGCCTGTGGGCTATGCTGATCAAGATGACTTTACTAATGCTGTTCTCATCGCCCGCACCACCCTATCCCCTGCTCATTTGTACGATAAACTAGCTGCACTAGAGCTTGAGTTTGGTAGAGTCCGTCTGTTTAAAAATGGACCTAGAACTCTAGATTTAGATGTCATTGTTTGCGATGAGATCTTATCTGATGACGAGCATATTCTGCTGCCACATCCACGCGCACAAGAGCGAGCCTTTGTCTTAGTACCGCTTAATGAAATTGCACCTGACCTTATCTTTCCTGATACAGGCAATACTGTAAGCGCAGCGCTCAAGTTATTAGATCCAAATGATCTAGACGGGATTTCCAAACTTGGACCTTTAGTGGTTCCTACATCAGAGTGTATTTAACACCATGGCTGACAACGCAAACATTAGACTTATCGTAGGTCTCGGCAACGTAGGTGCCAAGTACGATCACACCCGCCATAATATGGGTGTTGACCTCCTTGAAATGATTGCTCGCCGCTACAACATTGGTTTGCAGCCTCAGAGCAAATACTCAGGACTGTATGGCAAAGGCTTTATTGAGGGTAAGGAAGTACATCTTATTTTCCCTACCACCTTCATGAATGAGTCTGGTAGATCCGTTGGTGCGCTCGCTAACTTCTTTAAAATCGAGCCTCAAGAGATCCTGGTTTTACACGACGAACTTGATTTGCTGCCAGGTCAAATGAAGCTTAAGTTCGGCGGTGGTTTAGCAGGTCACAATGGTCTTAAGTCCATTAGCGCTCATCTTAAGAACTCCAAAGACTACTACCGTCTGCGTATTGGCATCGGTAAAGGTCCTGACACCTACTCTTGGGTATTAGGTCGTCCTGCACCAGCTGACAAGGCTCTCATTGACGAGGCTTTAGATTACGCCTGCGTCAATATCGACAAGATTTTCTCTCAAGGCATTACCAAGGCTACTACCATCATTAATGGTTTCAAGCCACAAAAGTTTAACGTCGACTAATTTAGACAATAGACTTTGTATTGATATGCCTGAGACATAGACAAGTTAAAGTTGAGATTAGGCTTGATAAAGCACTTAATTTAAGCGCTCGACTTTTTCATATGTCTTAACCAATTAAGGCAAAGACCGCCTGCTTGGCTTATAGCCACCATCTGACAGAGGTTTAAAACATGGGTTTTAACTGTGGTATCGTCGGTTTACCTAATGTAGGTAAGTCAACTTTATTCAATGCACTTACCAAGGCCGGTATTGCTGCTGAAAACTTCCCTTTCTGCACCATCGATCCAAACACTGGTATCGTTCCAGTGCCGGATCCACGTTTAGATAAGATCGCCGAGATCGTAAAGCCACAAAAGACTATTCCAACAGCAATGGAATTTGTGGATATTGCAGGTCTTGTTAAGGGTGCTGCACAGGGTGAAGGCTTAGGTAATAAGTTCTTATCCAACATCCGTGAGACTGATGCTATCGCTCACGTAGTACGTTGCTTTGACGATCCTAATGTTATTCACGTCAACGGTAAGGTAGATCCAGTTGATGACGTTGAAGTTATCAACACTGAGCTGGCTATTGCTGACTTAGAAGTTGCTGACAAGGCTCTGCAGCGCTTAGAGAAGCGTGCTCGCACTGGTGGCGACAAGGAGGCTTTAGCTCAGGTTGTTGCTTTAGAGAAGGTTAAGCCAGCTTTAGAGCAAGGCTTAATGCTGCGTGCTGTTGAGTTCACCAAAGAAGATTTAGCCGCTATGAAGGGCTTTAACTTCTTAACCTTAAAGCCAATGATGTACATTGCTAACGTATCTGAAGACGGCTTTGAGAACAATGAGTACCTCGAGAGACTGCGTGAGTACGCTGCTAAAGAGAAGTCCATTGTTGTTCCTGTGTCTGCAGCTATTGAAGCTGACTTAGCTGTAATGGAAGACGAGGATCGTAAGGAGTTCATGGAGAGCATGGGTCTTGAAGAGCCAGGCTTAAACCGTGTGATTCGCGCTGGCTATCAGCTCTTAGGTCTGCAGACCTTCTTCACTGCTGGTGTAAAGGAAGTTCGCGCATGGACTGTTAAGGTTGGTGCTACCGCTCCACAGGCAGCTGGTAAGATTCACTCCGACTTCGAGCGCGGCTTCATTCGTGCTCAGACTATTGCCTATGAAGACTTCATCAAGTACAACGGTGAGGCTGGCGCTAAGGAAGCTGGTAAGCTGCGCTCTGAGGGCAAGGACTATATCGTTCAAGACGGCGATCTCTTCGAGTTCCTCTTCAACGTATAAGCTACTTAAGTAAGCTTGGACTTAGCAACATCTAAGTTCATATATGCAAAAAATCCCCGGCTCATCAACATGAACTGGGGATTTTTTATTTACAAGCCCCTAGCTAAGCAAAGGCTATCAAGCTATCTAGCCTATAGGCCATAGCTAAGCAAAGGCTATCAAGCTATCTAACCTATAGGCCCTTTACGTAGACCATGCCACGTAAGAAGCAGTTGAGGTAGTGATCGTAATCTTCAACGTGATTGATATTAAAGCTCATTGAAACATCTACTACGCGATCCATACCAAACTTATCGTAAAAGCCATAGTCGCAGCTTGAGTCAGTGATAAGGTAGTAGCTCTTAAAGCCAGCTTGCTTTAAGTATTGCTCACCTTCAATCATTAAGGTTTTACCCACGCCCATACCGCGTGCATTAGGATCGGCAATCAAGACTAAGAACTCAGGTGCATCCTTGTTTGGCACCATCTTTCTTAATTTGTCGTAATTCGAGAAGAACAAACCATCAAATAAACGTGGTGTCTTTGAGCCTGGCAGTACATACATACCAACTAAAGAAATCTTCTCAAACACAGCAGCTTTAAAGTCTAGCCACTTACACTTGGCAAATTCTCTCTTGGAGCATTTATCGGTTAAACCAAGGAAACCAATCAGCTTATCGTTGTCATCTACTGCTGCCATGAGAAAAGTGCTCTGTCTTAAATAATGCATTAAGAAGTAGTTGCTGCACATATGGCCTACAAGTGGGTTTTCAATATCAAAAAACCACACATCGTAAATGATTCTAATTGCCTCTTTGATGTCCTTGTCCCAATCGAATGCTCTAATTCTTGCCTTAGACATAACTTTTTTCGACGCGCACTATCTGTAGCACCAAACATCCAAGCCACCATGGCTTAACACACTACAGAACAATGATAAAACAGCCCCCATGGCTCTAGCGGCGTCTCAACTCCTTTAAATTTGGATACTATTTTAATCCACTCACGGACTATTTTACATCACAAAAGTGATGCGAAACTTAGCAACTAAACGCAGCAATGAAACTTACTAAGCTAAGACGCAGCTTAATTTGCTCTGCGCTGTTAATTGCTCCAACAAAAAAGCCCCACTTAAAGTGAGGCCTTTATATTTAACAGAGCAAGCTAAAACTTAATTTAGCTATTATGCGTTAGCTCTTTGGACGAAGATTCTCGAGCTTAACAAGGCGGTTAACGATAAAGAGGTCACCCTTAACCTGCTCTAATACGAGCTCAGATGCGCCCTGGTCGATAGCACTTAAGATGCCATCATTATTGGAGGTGCCCATACATACCATGCGAGCCTCAAGGCCTTCACATACCTTAGGGATCATCTCATCTACACGGCCTTCTGCAATATGGCAGTTCTCCTGTGGGATGCCATGACGCTCAGCAAAAGCGCACAGAGCCTGAGCATGAACATCGGTACGAGATAAAGGCTTCTTGTTACCTAAGATAACAGACTGACTTAAGTTGCCACCCATGAGGCTAGTATGACGTGGTGGTACGCAATTTAAGACGTGAACCTCGCCATTGAAGTTATCAGCAAAGATCTTAGCTGACTCGAATAAAACCTCATCAACAAACTTGTCGTGATTGTCTTCTTCAAAATCGATTGCAAGAACAATAGCTCTGCTAAGACGCTGTGGAGCCTGTGCATCCTTAACTACTAAGAGAGGCACTGGAACCTTGCGCATGATCTGAGAGTCGATAGTGGAGAAGAACAGATCTTTTAAAGTATTGCGCTTGTTGGCTGAAATGATTACCAGATCGAACTGATGAGATGCACAACCAGCAAAATCGCAGAAACCTTCAGCTACGTCCTCAGCAAACAGTACCTTTGGGGTAAAGTGTTCGATGCTTGGATAGCGACCTTTGAGATTGATAAGCTCGCGAGTGTAAGTTTGCTCGAGGGCTTGCTTCTTATCCTCGGTAAACTCATTAACAACGCGTACAGCAACTACCTCCAGATCTGGCATAAAACGCGCAAATTCTGCTGCACGATCAAGGGCTGGCTGCTCATCTTTTGGCTTAATCAGCACCACAACCTTATAGGACATAAACTCCTCCTTACTTCTCATAAACAGAGAAAGCTATTGCTTACAACTTCATTATGACAAAGCAAGTCAGATTAGCCTAAGCGAACTATCCATTTTTCCGCCCTACATCTCAATTCATACGGTCTTTTTGCCAACAAGGATTCACTCATCACAGTTTGTTCATGTATTTGGCTAAATTTGCACAATGCTGTACGTTAATTGCACACAAAGAAAGCAGCTAAATCCCGCCCATACTCATGCCAATTAAATATAAGACACTGCACTTCACACCACTTTTGCTCATTTTTACTCACTAAAAGATGATTGAAGCTCACGCC
This sequence comes from Anaerobiospirillum succiniciproducens DSM 6400, assembly GCF_000482845.1. GTDB lineage: Bacteria > Pseudomonadota > Gammaproteobacteria > Enterobacterales > Succinivibrionaceae > Anaerobiospirillum > Anaerobiospirillum succiniciproducens. Next base: position 72,963 of record NZ_AXWV01000014.1, on the reverse strand, counting down.
TATCTACTCAAGATAAGCAAACGCATACTACCTTGCCTTGCAACGCATAGCACAACCGCGTGACCAAGCCTTGCCTAAATGCCATACCGAACCACATGCCCCCGTGCTCTTAGTGCCAACTCAGTCATGATCTCAGCGTCAACGCTAGCCCAGTCGAATCTCAGTACTAACGCAAGATCTCACATGATCTCAGTACTAACGCTATCTCACCCGTGATTTCAGTGCTAACGCTAGCTTAGCCACACTATAGCTAACGCTTGCTAAGCCGTGATCTCAGTACTAACGCAAGCTCAGTCATGATCTTAGTGCTAACGCTAGCTCTCCCATGATCTAGGCAATCCATAAGTTATATCTGCTCTAGCTAGCAGATCATGCGTGGCCATGACCCTCATTTTTGTGATCCTTAAGTTACGATCCTAAGCCGTGATCTTTTTGATGCTTTTTGAAAACAAAACGCCCCGTGAATACCACACTCGGAGGTAGTCATGGGGCGCATTGAATTCTTTGGTTAACTTATGAGCTTAGTGTTACTTATTTACGCACTAAGTAGTCACCGTGGCAAACATACTGATAAGTGGTTAAAGCCTCTAGAGCCATTGGACCACGGGCATGCAGCTTCTGAGTTGAGATCGCAACCTCTGCACCCATACCGAACTGACCGCCATCAGAGAAGCGAGTAGAACAGTTGATGTAGACACAGGCTGAGGGTACAGAACGCTCAAAGATCTTAGCGTTCTTGATTGTCTCAGTGAGTATGGCATCTGAGTGAATCGCCTTGTGCTTGCGAATGTGCAAAATGGCATCGGATACGCTCTCAACGATCATCACATTCATATGCAAGCCTAAGAACTCAGTATCAAAGTCAGCCTCGGAGCATTTTGCCTTGAAAGGATAATCACGTAATAAGTCATCAGCAACGCCGTGAGCGTGTACGTAAACACCATGCTTTTCAAGCTCTGGAGCTAAGTTATGCAGCAAAGTTGAAGCCTTCTCACAGTGAATAAGCAAGGTATCTAAGGCATTGCATGCAGAAGGCTTTTGAGTCTTAGCATTGATAATGATATCTACTGAACGCTCAATATCTGCAGTGTTATCTACATAGATGTGGGATACACCAAAGCCACCAGTGATGACTGGTACAGTAGCGTGCTTAACACACATACGGTGTAAAGCCTCACCGCCACGAGGAATGATTACATCAATAAAATCACTCAAGGTGAGCATCTGATTAACCAGCTCTCGTTCAGTTGAGGTAACCAGATTTACGGATGAAGCTGGAATTGCGCTATTAGTTAATGCTTCTTGAATAAGCTCATACATAGTGAGGTTAGTTTGGAAGCACTCTGATCCGCCACGTAAGATACAGGCGTTACCTGACTTAATACATAAAGTCGCAATATCTACGGTTACATTCGGACGTGACTCATAAATCACACCGACAACACCTAAAGGTACAGCTCTACGAATGATATTTAAGCCAGATGGCTCAATATGGCCATCAAGAATGCGACCAACAGGATCAGGAAGCTCGATTACATTGTGAATGCCCTGAATCATTTCATCGAAACGGGCCTCAGTTAAAGTCATGCGATCGATCATTGGGGCTGGTAAACCACGAGCCTTTGCATCAGATACTTCCTTGGCATTAACGTCCATGATGAAAGACTTCATCTTAGTTAGGACTGCAGCAATACCGGCTAGGGCCTCGTTCTTTTCATTAGTGCCTGCAATAGCTAGTGACTGCGCAGCAGTAGCTGCGTTATAGCCAAGCTTATGCATATCTACAGAAAAATTCATACACAACCCCTCTCCGATTACGATCTAATGTCGCACAAATATTCTTTCATAACTACCATAAGCCATAGCAACACCATGAGCAGTAAACTCTAGTGTATCAGTTATGTTCTTGATTGTGGTATTAAGTTTGTCCTTTTGTGCCTAATTGTGCTGTATATATCGCCTTGAGGGCCTGATCTTTAAGCAAAAAGACAAAGAGTAAAGCATAACCTTGTAACTAATCATTCACCACTAAATCGTTACGGTGAATTACCACGCCATTAGAAAATCCTAATCGCTCTTCAATCTCATCTGACTTACAGCCACAAATTTGCTCGCACTCACCCGAGCTATAGCGCACGATGCCCTTACCGATGATCTCTCCTGTATTAGTAGTGATGGAGACAACTGCACCACGTAAGAACTCGCCTTTGATCGCTACGATGCCAGATGGTAATAACGAAGAGCCACGTTCTTTAAGAGCGCTAACGGCACCATCATCAATCACAATAGCCTCAGATGGCTTGGTAGTTGAGGATAGCCATACCTTTCTTAGCTCCATTGGACTTGCGTCGGTTCTAAAGAAAGTACCCTCACCATGATCTTCAATAAGATCAAGCATCACTAAAGGATCGCTACCAGAGGCAATGACTAGTTCTACACCACCCTTAGTTGCAATGCTTGCAGCTTTGACCTTGGTGTACATACCACCAGTACCTAAGGAAGTACCTGAACCGCCGGCAAGAGAGAAGATCTTATCGTCAATGTGCTTAACCTCAGAGATAAGCTTGGCATCAGGATTAGAACGTGGGTCTGCATCAAAAAGACCCTTTTGATCGGTGAGTAAAATGAGCTGATCAGCCTCAATAGCACAAGCTGTGATCGCAGCTAGCGTATCGTTATCGCCTACCTTGATCTCAGCTGTTGATAAAGCGTCATTTTCATTAATGACTGGAACAATACCATTATCAAGCAAGGCAAAAAGAGTATCGCGAGCATTTAAAAAGCGCTCACGGTTTTCTAAGTCGGCTCGGGTCAATAACAGCTGACCAATATGGATATTGTAAATAGCAAATAAAGATGCCCATACCTCAATCAGGCGACCTTGACCAACAGATGCAAGTAATTGCTTGGAGCTTAAAACGGGCGGTAAAGAGTAAGCATTTTCGACTAATTCACGACCAGCAGCCATAGCGCCAGAGGAGACTAAAGTTACCTTATGTCCTGCCTCTCGCATCTTAGCTACTACACGCACAATCTCCAGCATATGAGCACGATCAAGCTTCTTGCCGCCATGAGTTAAAGTACTAGTGCCGAGCTTAATTACAATGCTCTTAGAATTTTCTACTGACTCTTTGGCGCTCTTATGCTTATCTTTGTGATTTGACATGTTTTGTCACCCGAACTAAAAAACTTACTCTCTATAGGCGCATGCATGGCTGCACCTGAAAACGCTTAACCTTGATACGCAGGAACCCCATGGGCTTGCCCATGGGAGTTGGTAAAGATGAAGCATCAGTATAGCTAAAAGCGCCCTACTTTGCTGATCAGTACTCGATTTTCACCCTTGTGCAGCAAGGATGCAACAATATGGTAATTGGTAACTAAATATACGCTCAGCAAAATCACAGCTCATGGCTTATATCCATCTAAAATACCTTGACGTGGATGCCTTGATCCTTACGGCACAAACATGTGCCTAAATCTGTTAATTGCTCTCGTAAAACGACCCCATGCCCAATAAAAAAAAGGAGGCCTAGGCCCCCATTTTTTGGTGTTTGCACAACGATTATTTGCTTGTGCTCAATACTTATCGCGTATATGCATTAGCTGCTATGAGAGCAGATTCTTTCTAAAGAACTCTGAGATCTCAGTGAAGATACGTGGCACAAACTCACTTACACGCATCTGCTTAAAGACAATATCGTGGTTGTTACTAAAGGCCTTAGATACCATATCACGATCGTCATTGTACTTAAGATCAACTGGAGTGTAGATGGATAAGGTTGGGGTCTTGTTAGAGGCATGGTAGCCAATTAAACCTTGAACCTTTAATGATAGAGTCTGCAGCTGAGGCACGATCACAGCCCAATTGCTAGCATCAGCATTAAGACGATTAGCAAGAGAGGATCGTGTAGCTAAGGACATGCTATTGAGTACCTTCTGATTTAAGTAGGCACTGTGAATTGCTGGGCTAACTAAGGCAAGGGCCTTAACTAAATCTGGTCGAAGCAGAGTAAGTCTAGCTGCAGCATTAGCGCTAAAACGATAGCCATACAAACCAATTGCGGTGGTATCGATGAACTTAAGCTTTTGCAGATGCTCAATAGCAGCCTCAACTAGATCAGAACTCTGCTCATCAAGCACGAGTTTTTGAGCTGAGCCCATACCTGGCATATCGATAATGAATAAGGCAATGCCCATCTTGCGCAGGTAATCTTTGAAGAGACGATAGTAATCAGTTGAGGTTGACTCGTAAGTAGCAACCACCACAACACAAGGCTGAAGCTTTTTAGTATCTACACAGTGCAGATAACCTGAGATCTTCTCACCCTTGAAGGTGAACTCTTCTTCTTGATAATGACCGGTACGGCTAACCTCATTGAAGATCTTACGATAAGCCTTACGACCAAGCAGCGATGCTTGAGCTGCTAGTACGTCACCTTTTAAATTTGGATAAGATGCAATGGCAAAGTATCGAGATGCCATACGATACTCATGAGACGCCTGCTCAAGATTACCACTCTCTTCACACAGACGAGCTTGCATTACACGCTTTTGCGCAATGGAGCTAAACTCATAAATCCAGTTACCTGGGCCATATTGTTCAATAGTGTCAAAACACTCGGCACGGGTACGTGGATTCTTGCTCATGACGATATTAGACAGAGCCAAATCAACATCGAGGCAGTTAGCACCTAAATAAGTCCAGGTATAACGGTTAATCGGACGGTACCACAGAGATCTAAAGTGAGATCCCATCATATGTAATCCGTCACCGATATCTGGCAGTGGGCATCCAGAGTTTGAAATTAAAGAGGTCTCAATGTAATCATGTTTTGGCTTGAACAAGATTTCACTTAAGTTGACATCATTGTTTGTACTGTCGCTCATATTCAACCCCCAACTCTGAAGTGTGCGTAGCATCTTTAGCTAAAGCATCTACAAAACTATCTAAGCAATATCAATCCACCCCAAAGATATAGCCATCAGACTATGCCTTAGCACAAGATCACGCAGTTATTGCACGTGTGGATTAACATGGCATTACGATAGTTTTTCAGTATCTTCACATTCTAGCACGCGTTCTAAAGCAACATGACAATACTATCTTCATGATTTGCTAAAAACTAAAGTTAGCCCACGCCATCACAACACTTTACAGCTGCATACCTAGCCGCAATCCATTAAGCAACTGGATATAGATTGCTAGTAAATCGGCTAGTTGATTGGCAGGAAAGTCGACTGATTTTGGGCTAGCTGGCTGGATCGCCAGATTGTTTGCAGGATGGGCAAGCTTTGCGCTGATGGAAAACGCTTAGCTTGTGAGGTTATAACTTTTGCTTTGGACAATAAAAAAGACCCCTATCACTGAAGGCCTTTTGCTGTGAAAGCCGCCAGTCATAGGAGTCCTAGGAGATACAATGGAAAAAGTTCAGGATAAACACAAGTTGCTGTTCTTGTGCCCTTCAACATCCTGATTAGCATATGCTAACTAAGTCAATTTCCACTGTCAACAGTAATAATGATAGAAAGTATATTGTGAGAATAATGCACAGTTTTATGCGATTTTGCGGCTTTTTTTATCACTTTTTAGGCACTTTTTGCTGTTTTTCGCCGCTTTTGTGAAAAAAGTTACTTCTCGTTTCAACTCTGATTTCTAAAATGCGATTACAAGTTTTTGTCCATGCTCACATTTTTGTTAGCCCAGGCTAACTCAAGCTGTACCAACTGCTCTGTTTTGCTACACATTAGTTGAGGTTGCTTTAATTATTGTGGGTGATTTTTATCCATTGCACTCACTAGCGGGTGTTGTCCTTACGTGCTGGCAATCTTAATTTGGGGAAAGATTGCTTTATTGTTTGGTAGCTCCATGAACGAAAAAAGCCTGCAATCTAATGACAGCAGGCTTCTCAAATCGATCGAAAATTTAAAGTTACTTAGTGAAAAGCACTAAGCGATGCTCTTAGATAGCATCAATGCTCTTTAAGTAATCGAGTAACTCAGGCATTCTCTTCTTACCGAAGGCAACAGTCTCGTTGTTTACAACCATGCAAGGAACTGACATTACCTTGTACTGTGAACGAAGATCTGGGAACAGACCTACATCGTAAACGTGAGTCTTAACCTTAGGAGAGAGTGCAGCCATACGCTGTGAAGCTACTACTAAGTCTGGACACATGGTGCATGATAAGGAGATTAAGATCTTTAAGTCTAATTGCTTATCGATAGCCTTAACTGCATTTAAATCAGCCTCATCGATTGGCTGACCACGGCCAGATGCATTGTAGAAGCCCAAGATGAATGAGTTGAACTCGTGACCGCCAGGAACACCGTGGAAAGCCATACCAGTGGCACTGCCGTCAGCACGGATGAACTCAACAAATGGTAAGTGCTCACCCTCAGAGGTAACTTCTACCTTGAGCTTATCAGTAAGATTAGCAAGCTCATTCATAGCGCCTACGAGCTCATTGCCCTTGTCATCACCTGCAGAGTGTACCTTTAAGGTGATAGCAGACTCCATACGCTCAAATACAGCGTTTAACTGAGGTACAAACTCTGGTGAAATGAAGTTGCCGGCCTTAACCTCAGGAGCAACAGATGCGCGTGGTTCTTCAGGAGCCTTACGAACTGCATTTGGAACCTCAGGTACTAAACCAGTCTTCTTGTGCATTACAGCGGCGATCTTCTCCATGGAAGAAGCAGCTAAAGCACCATCAGAAACTGCAGTTACAACCTGACGCAGGTTCTTAATACATACGTCACCGCCTGCAAATACACCTGGTACATTGGTCTCTTGATCTGGGGAGGTAATGATGTAGCCCTGATCGTTGAGCTCTACCTTATCCTTTACTAATGAAGTGTTTGGTACATAGCCAGCAAAAACGAATACACCAAAGGTGTCATTGTCCTTAGCCTTGTACTCATAGGTCTCGCCAGTCTTGTTGTTAACCAGCTTAGCTGAGGTAATGCCCATCTCATCGCCAGCGATGCTTTGCAGCTCGTGGTTAAAGAGCACACTGATCTTAGGATGCTGCATAACCTCATCGGCAATGCTCTGAGCACAGGAGAACTGATCTTTACGAACTAAGATAGTTACCTTAGTTGCATAACGGGTCAGGAACATAGCCTCTTCAGCAGCAGCAAAGCCACCACCGATAACTAACAGCTCCTTACCAGTGAAGAACTCGCCATCGCAAGTAGCACAGTAAGCGACACCGCGACCACGGAACTTCTCTTCACCCTCAAAACCGATGTGACGAGGGTTTGCACCAGTAGCAATTAATACTGAGAAAGCACGTAAGGTCTCACGAGAGGTGATAACTTCCTTAATATCGCCCTCAAGCTTGAGATCCACAACCTCAGAAAGCTTAACCTCAGCACCAAAATCCATTGCCTGACGGCGCATGGTATCGGTAAGAGCCTCACCAGAGGTCTTTGCAATACCAGGGTAGTTTACAACCTCATGTGTGATAGTAATCTGACCGCCAAAGCGCTCTTTTTCTAAAACTAAAACACGGTAACGGGCACGAGCCAGATATAAGGCAGCAGTTAAACCAGCTGGACCACCGCCAACGATAATGGCATCAAATAAATTGTTGTTTGCGTTCATATACAAACTGCGTCACCACTTGCACCTCTTATAAAGATAATGATCTTCATAAAAGGTAAGACGATTACTCAGTCATAACAAGGGGCAACATCTGCTCCATTTAGAAGGTTAATAATTCGGTACAGCATCATTAAAGCAGTCATAAACCTAAGCTAAGTTTATTCTCATCGCCTTAGGTCGACGTTCACTTACAAACGCAATTTGCCTTCAGATCTTAAACGTTTGTCGTCTTATAAGACTGCCTTTTAGTGCAGCTGCTGTTAACTGCTAAGATCGCCAGAGCTTAATTCATCATAGCGATCTCATAAAATTGCCAATCAATTTGGACAGAATTTAACAACAGGAAAAACTCAACTGTTGTTTACATTTACATTGTGTAATACAAAAGAAATCATAGCACATCATCTATGCTTTTGAGCAATATTTAGTATCACTTGTATACAAGTTATCATATGCTAACAATTACTTATAATTAGCCTATTTAAGGCATTTATCTTCATAAACTCAAAAGTAATCTAATAAACTTATCACAGAGTAACGTGCTATTGTAAGAATAAGTCCACGAAACAAATGTGCTAGGTCGTTTACTTCAAACCTAATAGACACTTTGTTAAAAATTTGAATGTGCACGCAGCAATGCTACAAGCAATCAATTGCTGCAAAATAAGATGTGTTGTTGCTAAGAGCGGATACTTTGGTAAGGGGTGGTGCTAGAGCGGTGCTGTTAGAAGTGGTGTTGTTAGAGCACAGCGCTTTTAGGCGGGAGTGTCCACATGGACTTTTAGATGCTTTTGCATATGCTTTTGCATACTGGCCTGCATATTCTTGCGCATCAAGCAAAAACAAGAAAGCCTCCAAAATGGAGGCTTCCTTGGAGCAAGTAAACTTGCTAATTCTTTATTCAGCTACTACGCGAGTGCGTAGGAGTGAATTACAGAGCGCCGATTAAGTCAACAGATGGCTTTAAGGTCTCTGCACCTGGCTGCCACTTAGCTGGGCAAACCTGGTCGCCGTGCTCAGCAACGAACTGTAAAGCCTGAACGCGACGGAATAACTCGTCAGCGTTACGGCCTACGTTGCCAGCGATAACTTCGTAGCCAACAACCTTGCCTTCTGGGTTGATGATGAAGGTGCCGCGCTCAGATAAACCAGCTTCCTCGATGTAAACATCAAACATCTTGGCTAAAACGTGGGTTGGGTCAGCCAGTAATGGGTATTTCAGAGCCTTGATGGTCTTGGAAGTGTCAGCCCATGCCTTGTGAACGAAGTGAGAGTCACAAGATACACCGTAAACTTCGCAACCGATCTTCTTGAACTCTTCGTACTTGTTGCCTAAGTCTTCTAACTCAGTTGGGCAAACGAAAGTGAAGTCAGCTGGGTAGAAGAATAATACAGACCACTTGCCTAATAAGTCAGCCTTGGTAACGGTGTGGAAATCGTTGTTCTGGAAGGCCTGAACTGAAAAGTCGCCAACTTCCTTGTTGATGAATGACATCTTGATACTCCTATTGAAGCAAACTAGCTTTATCAATTGATAAGAAATTAGCTAGCATGCTTATGAAGATAAAAACCAAACCGGTTAATGATTTATTTAGCTTGTCTGACTTGTTCCCAGACTGGATTTGATCCTTGGCTAAACTAAATCATGAAATCTGTTTGATTAGATCCGAATGGATCTAAATCAATGTAGCACATTATTGTGTGCTTAGAGACTTTTTTGTGTCTGAAACTTGAATGAGCTCATTATAGAGCTGAAATATGCAAATAGACATCACTTGATAAATTACATCACAAACACTCAAAGAGACTAGATGTTATCAGTTCTTAACGGGCTTATAAGCTATCAAACTAAGCTGACAAAGCTTGTACATACGCCATTGTTAGCCTAAGTTAATCTCATTTCTCAAATGAGAAACGCACCTCTTGCACCTAAGGGAAAATCGTGTACTATGAATACTAAGTTAGCTATAGCTAACCAAAACACCTTTAAACTTACACTTATGTTTTTACCTCAGGCAGTTCATAAAAGCTCACAACTAAAGATACTTTCTTTAATAAGGAGCTTGGAAATAAATTGAGCTACATAAAAGATTTTAAAGGCGCTCTATGTAGTTATGGTTAACAGCTAATTAAGATTCAGCTTCTCAACAGCTTAGCTGCTTAAAAGTGTATATCGACGCCCGCTCATCAAACTAAGGATGTAATTCATGGATGCATTAGTGCATACAACACTGGCTACCCTCTTTACTTTCGGCATGACTGCCTTGGGTGCAGCCGTGGTGTTCTTTACTAAGAAAATGCCTTCAGATCTTTTTACTAAGCTCTCCTTAGGTTTTGCTGCCGGCATTATGATTTCAGCATCCATGTGGTCATTACTTGCACCTGCAATTGAGCAAGTAGAAAAAAGTGGTGCTTCTCCTGTACTCCCTGTTGCAGGAGGCTTTGTACTTGGTGCCATCTTTTTAAGTGTAATGGATAAGATTTTGCCTCACATGCACCTTAGCTCAACTGAAACAGAAGGACCTCACACACGGCTTGGTCGTAATCAGCTACTCTTTTTAGCTGTAACTCTGCACAACATTCCAGAAGGTATGGCCGTAGGTATCGCCTTTGCTGCTGCAGCTGCTGTTGGCGAGCCTGAGGCCTACTCTGGAGCCATTGCACTTACTATCGGTATGGGCTTGCAAAACTTTCCAGAGGGTACTGCTCTATCCTTACCACTTAATGCCTGCGGCATGAGCAGATTCAAAGCTTTTGTGTTCGGATCGATGTCGGCTATCGTAGAGCCAATTGCAGCTATCATCGTGGTCTCCTTAGCCGCCTACTTTATTCCTGTCATGCCATGGCTTTTATCATTTGCTGCCGGTGCCATGATTTATGTAGTGGTAGAAGAGCTTATCCCTGAGGCCAAACTAGGCGAGCACTCAGATCTTGGAACTATCGCCGTAATGACCGGCTTTGTCGTCATGATGGTGTTAGATACCGCCCTTGGCTAAGCCACAGCTTTGATAGCTCGGCTCTTGTGGCACTGCCATTGGCTAAGCCGTAGCTTTTTGGCAGGGCTCTTTGGGCGCTGCCATTGGTTAATAAATTTGCATTGTTTGAAAGCAGATAGCGATTTTGTACTCATTGCGAGTACAATCACTGCCTATGACTGCTGTAGTGAAAAAATCGCGCCTTTTGCGCTCAGGAGTGGTTACTGCTGCTGCCACTTTCCTGTCTCGTATCCTTGGAATGGTCCGTGATATTGCCGTTGCTCAACTCTTGGGTGCCGGTCTTACTGCGGACGTATTCTTCTTTGCTAACCGTATTCCTAACTTCTTCCGCCGTTTGTTTGCAGAGGGAGCCTTTGCTCAGTCTTTTGTCCCTGTACTTACAAAAACTAGTAAGGAACAAAGCGCATCTGAATTAAAGGACTTAATCTCCAAAGCGGCCGGAACCTTAGGCCTCATTGTCTTTTGTATATCCTTAATTGGCATGCTCGCCTCTCCTGTGGTGACTGCCATTTTTGGTTGGGGCTGGTTTGAGGCTTACTTAAACAATGAGCCAGATGCGGCTAAATTTACTCAAGCCAGTTATTTGCTTGAAATTACCTTCCCATATCTCTTCTTTATTACCTTAACTGCATTGTGCAGCTCTGTACTGAATGTACATGGCAGCTTTGCCATTCCTGCAATCACTCCATGCTTGCTTAACATTGTGATGATTGCTACGGCCTATTTTGTTGCTCCTAAATTTGAAGATCCTAATGAGATCTTGGCCATTGGTATGGTTGTAGGCGGCGTGGTACAGCTTGTATTCCAATTACCTTTTGTCTATAAGTTAGGCTTGCTCGTTGTGCCTAAGTGGGATTGGCACCATCCTGGTGTAGTTCGTATTCGTACCTTGATGATCCCAGCTTTATTTGGCGTATCTGCAAGTCAGCTGAATCTTTTGGTTAATACTGTACTTGCATCGTTCTTAGCTACTGGCTCAATTTCATACCTGTACTACTCTGACCGTCTTTTAGAGTTTCCAATCGGTATCTTTGCAGTTGCTATTTCCACTGTGATTCTGCCTGCCCTGTCTCGCGCTGACATTAAAACTCAGCATGAAACTTACGAAAAGACTTTAGATTGGGGCGTGCGTCTCGTGCTGCTGTTAGGCATCCCATCAGCTTTGGGTATCATTGCGCTTCGTGAGCCTATCTTGCGCGTGATCTTCATGCGTGGTGCCTTCACTGAAGAGCACGTATTTTTGAGCTCACAGTCTTTATTAGCATCCGTCTCTGGCCTATGCGCCATCATGTTAGTACGTGTGTTAGTTCAGGGCTTTGCAGCTATTCAAGACACTAAGACTCCAGTGAGATGCTCTGTAGTAGCCATTGCAGCTAACATTGTCTTCAATCTAATCTTAGTCTGGCCTTTAGATTACGTTGGTTTAGCTCTCTCAACAGCCTTAGCTGCTTTTGTTAATGCAGGTCAACTTTTATATCTGCTGTACAAGCGCAACATTTACCGTGTATCTAAGACCACCATATTCTTTATTTTAAAAGCAGTTACAGCTGGCATAATCATGGCGGTATCAGTACGCTACGTATCACCTGAGTTTAATGAGTGGACACAAATGACTACTCTTATGTCTGTGCTCTACTTAAGCGGCCTTATCTTAGGCGGTGCGGTGGTCTTTGCTAGCTGCTGCTTGATCTTTGGTATTCGTCCACGTCATATCAAGATGTAGTCAACTACTTTTAAACAAGAGCACTTAACAATTTATATGAGCTAATCGCGCCTTACTTCAAGTGTTCTAAGCTCACTAATAGATAAGCCCTGCAGATTAAGTATCTTGCAGGGCTTTATTTTTATATCCCACTAAAAGACTTGTATCTGCATACAGTCTCTTTGTTAGTCAAAAGAGAACTAAAGGTACATTCCACATATACATTGCTGCGGCGCTGTATCTTAGCTGTAGCTCAACTTGGTATAGCCGTAAGCTAAGATTTTTTGAGGGCAATTGAGCGCCATATTTGTTAAAGCGCAAAGCTTTTTTAGTTCTATATCACAAATTACAACATGCTCTTAGAGGAAAATCCGCCCAAGACCTTTTGTTGTCATAATATAAGACTATGGTGTCGCTTTGCATCAGATGTTGCGGCTTAGGGTCAATGGTCAGCAATGTCCGTCATGCACTTTATCATCCCTCCGCACCATTAAGGAGAAAGCTATGAGACAGTACAACAACATCCTGGTCATCATAGAGCCTAAGAAAGACCGCCAGCTTGCTCTTGAGAGAGCTATAGAGATTATTCACTACAATCCTAGAGTCACCATCACAGCACTGCGTCTTATCTACGACTTCTCCAACGATGTGCCATTTATTGGCAAGAAGAGCGAAATAACCACACATCATGACGTCGAGGAAGTTACCAAAATAGAACTCGATAGCATCGTGAAGTCTGTTCTTGAAAAACATCACGAGAGCGCCGATGTTGCCTCTCGCATTAAGACTCTTGTCAAGTGGACACGTGATGTTTCAGAGGGCATGCTCGTTGAGGCTAACAGTGGTAATTATGACTTGATTATCAAGGGCGCAAATCATCATGGCATCCTTGATTCAATCATCTTTACTCCACATGATTGGAACTTGCTCCGTCACGCCAACATTCCGGTCATCATTGCAAAAGAACACGAGTGGTCAGAGAAAAGCTCAATCGTTATTGCAGTTGATTTTACGTCTAACGAAAAACAGATCCTCAATGTACTGCTCTTACGTGAGGCTCAGGCACTTTCAACCATTACTAAGGCACCAATTCACATTGTAAACAGTGCCCCTGTGGTACTGCCTACAGTAATGCTCGAAGTACCTAACTATGCTCCTGAGCTTTATGCTGAAAGCGTCTTAGCCGAACACAAGAAGCGCATTTTAGACTTTGCTAAAAAACATAATATCCCTGAGGAGAACTGCCATATCGCAGAGGGTATGCCAGATGACGTTCTGCCAAAGCTGTGCAAGCGACTGAATGCTGCTACCGTTTATATTGGCTCTCATGGTCGTTCCGGTGTTAAGGCTGCACTTATCGGCAATACTTGCGAGGAGATCGTAGATTACATCAATGCCGATCTGTACGTACTCAATACCACCACAGTTAACTCAGATGCTGCTAGTGCTCATACACAGGAATAAGTGCTCCTATGCAGGTGTAAGTGCGAGAGCGCAGTTAATCACTAATTGTTAAGATTTCCATTAGTCCATTTATCCATTTCAAAAGGCCTTTGACTTTAGCTAGCAAAGGCCTTTTTTAGTTTTGCTCTACAGCTACAAAGTAATTTGAACTAATGGTTAGGCATTTTTTTAGCACAAACAACTAAACACAATGATTACTGATCATTAATTCATACAAGGTGCTAAACTTAGATGGTGTTATCCGTTAATTCTGTCTTGCTTGAGTCTTAGTGCATCCTATTTTTAGTGCGTACGAGCCTATTTAAATTCGCTTAAATAGCCAATACGTACTATTGGACATAGCGCTTAGACCGCATTGTCGTAGCCACTTGCTCTAGAGAGATGTTATGGCATTGGCTGCCTCAAAGTTAGCGATACATAAGCATCTAATTGCATATGCTTTATCCACGTAACCGCGCATTCTTTTGTAGGCGCGTCGAATGGCTCTTTGCATAGCAACTGTAAACAAGCCGTGCCATGTCGCCACTTCTTTGCAAGCTATATAGCTTTAGCGATAAAGCCTAGATGGCGGGTGGCTTAAGCTTGATGCTTATTGCTTTGATGCTTATAGCTTGAACAGAATTATTGAAGCGGATTTGGTAGTGCTGTTTATTCACAAACATCAGCTACTGCTCTTATAGTAATACCGTTAATTAGAGCAGTTCCTTATACAGGCACAAGATCTTTTATGCATATGCATGCATCGCGATTTTGTCTTGGGGGTGTCCAATGAGCAAGAAGTTTTTCATCATAGCTGCAGCTGTCGCTTTCTTAGCTGTTCTAGCTTATGCCCTGATTTCACATGAAGGCCTTAACCCATACAAAGCACATGGTACTGTCGACATTAAAGATAGTCTCTTGTCCTTTGAGCGTTCAGGCAAGATCATCAAACTTTCAGCTGATGAAGGCCAGCAGGTTCAAAAAGGCGCTATCCTTGCCTCACTTGATGCCCAAGATCTCGACCATCGTTTACGTATTCAGTACGCCAATTGCCAAGCTGAAGAAGCACTCTTGACACAGTATCAAAACGGCTACCTCAGTGAAGAGCTTGCCTCAGCTGAAGCTTCAGTACAAAAGAGCCAGGCAGCAGTTAACTTAGCTGCGATTACTTATGAGCGTAACGCCTCATTGCTCAAGAGCAAATCCATCTCCAAACAAGAGTTTGATAGCTCCAAGGCTGCCTACGATGAAGCTAAAGCCACATTAAAAGAAGCTGAAGCTCAGCTTGCTTTATACAAGCGTGGCTATCGTGAAGAGATCATCTCATCTCAAGCCTCTAAGGTTACTGCATGCAAAGAGCAACTTTCATATCTTAACTACCAAATCAACTCCCAAGGCAATATCGTCGCCCCCTTTAGCGGCACCATCCGTTCACGTACTCATGAGTTATCTGACTTTGTTGGTGCTGGAGAGACGATCTTCTCCATTACCGATGAGAACGTTAAGAAGATCCGTATTTACCTATCTGATGCTCAGCTAACCTTGGCTAAGCTTGGTAATACCGTGAGCGTAGAACGCCCATATGGCCCTCCAATGGTAGGCAAAATTTCCTTTATCAGTCCTACAGCCATGTTCACACCTAAAAGCGTACAGACTGAAGATCTTAGAGCCGATCTTATCTATGAGATCAGTGTTGAAGTTGAAGATCCTGAGCATGTGCTACGTTTTGGCCAAGCTATCACTGTCTATTTAAAAGGTGAGGCTCCTGACAACAGCAACAAAGCCCTCAAATAGGATCTAAAGTAGCTCACTTATAAGATAAGTGACACCTTCAATCGTAGCTATAAGCTCCATGATCCAATTAATCGCCCCACCTAAATCAGGCGTTGGTCTACGTATCATGGCAGCATCCTTATAGCTACGGCTATTAATCTAAAAGCCACTATCTTTAGTGACGATCTTATCTTTATGGCCTGATTGCCTAGAGTTAAAGATCAAAGGACGTGATTATGAGTGCACTGTTGTCATTAAAAGATCTGACCAAGATCTTCAAAAAACAAGATGGTAGTGCCTTTGCGGCAGTCGATGCGCTTAATCTTGAGATTGGATCTGAGCATCATATGATTTCCTTAATTGGACCAGATGGCTCAGGTAAATCTACGCTACTCAAGATGATTGCAGGATTAATTGCGCCTGATGAGGGCATCTGCTCATTAAACCTTGAGCCTAAAGGATCAGGAGCGTTGATCGGCTACATGTCGCAAACCTTAGGTCTTTACGAAGATCTATCGGTCATGACTAATCTAAGGCTCTTTGCCACCTTGCGCGACATTGACGCAAGATCGCTTCTCAATATAAGTGGTCAACACACCAACTCGCCGCAATCTACTAGCAGCGATGATATAGAGGCTGCACTTGATCTCTATTTAGAGGACTTGCTTGCAAAGGTAGGCTTAATCAAGTTTAAAGATTACAAAGCTGGCTCACTCTCTGGAGGCATGAAGCAAAAGCTAGCCTTAACCTGTGCCATTAGCGCCAAACCAGCATTGTTACTCTTAGATGAGCCTACTGTGGGTGTTGATCCGATCTCACGTGGCGAGCTATGGGCCATTATTGAAGATTATATCCGTGATACTGGCAGCTATTGTCTCTTTTCCTCACTCTACCTTGAGGAGGCAGATAAAGCCTCTTTAACGATCTTTATCAAAGAGGGCAAATTGCTCTTTGCTGGTACTGCAGCTCAATTACGTGAGGATGTTGCCAATCAGTGCTATTACATTGATTTGCATGATGACATCTCTTATCAAAAGCTCTCACGCTATATGATGTGTCATCTTAGCGATCTTACATCGCTAAAAGACATCTGCCCTCGTATGGGACGCATTGAGCTGCTTGCTGAGAATGATGTAAGTGTCCAAAGCATTACTCAAGATCTCAAGACTCTCTTTGCCAAAGCTCAAGATAAGTCCATTAGTGCAGTAGCCGATAACTTTACGCTATTAAAGCGCCCATCGGTTTTAGAGGACGCCTATATCGATCTTACTTATGATCGCCATACTGGCAGCTACGCCTCTGAACTCTTATCTAATCTGCGTGCAGATGGCCATGACTCGGATGGCTATGACGCCTCAGGCATTAAAAGCACCTCTTTTGAGGGCAACGGTGAGGTAGTCATTAGTGTGGATGGCATTAGAAAAGACTTTGGATCTTTTACGGCTGTACATGACTCGAACTTTAAGGTGTACAAAGGCGAGATCTTTGGTCTACTAGGACCAAATGGAGCTGGCAAGACCACTACTTTCAGAATGATTTGCTCCTTGCTCAATCCTAGCCACGGCACCATCTTAATTAATAACTTAGAGCTTAAACATGCCAAAAGCTCAGTACGTGCCACCATTGGATATGTAGCACAGAAGTTTTGTCTCTATCGCAAGCTCACTGCGATGCAAAATCTAACCTACTTTGGGCAAAGCTATGGACTTAAAGGCAAGATCTTAGATGAGCGTATTAGCGCGGTAAGCAAGGTCTTTATGCTTGAGCCATTTTTAAATGAGATTTCTGAAAACCTACCTTTCGGCATTCAGCGCTCTCTATCCATGGCATGTGCTCTGATCCATAGCCCGAGCATCTTATTTTTAGATGAAGCTACCTCTGGTGCTGATCCAACCTCGCGTCGTGCCTTTTGGTCAATGATTGCTTCGCTAGCTGCTAATGGCACTACGGTGATTGTAACTACTCACTTTATGGAAGAGGCTGAGTACTGCGATCGCTTCTTGATTCAGGATCAGGGCAAGATCTTAATCTTAGGCACACCTGATGAAATCTGTTTGCAAGGCAACAAGCGCATCTCAATTGAGGAGGCTTTCGTCAAGTGCGTTAACGATCGTCGCAATGGAGGGGTTAAGTGATGTCTTTAGTTAATCTTTCCCATATACAAGCTCTTGTTTTCAAAGAGCTAAAGCAAATCCTTGCTGATAAGTCAGTGCTGATTGTGGCTTTTGTAATTCCATTGCTGCTCGTAGTGCTCTACGGTGCCGGCATGCGTATGGACGTCAAGCCAGTGGCAGTAGCATTGGTGACAGACAAGATCGATGATCCTATCTCTAAAGAAATAGCTTTTGCTATAGCAGGATCAGACTACTTTGAGCTTAGTACTGTTAATAACGAGTTAGATGCTCAAAAGATGCTGCTAGATCATGACATTGCAGCCTACATTGTGGTGCCACCAAATCTTTCGCAAAGAGCTCTCCACCATAAAGGCTCTATCATGATTACGCTCAATGGTTCTGACTCACAGGCAGCAACTGCAGCTAAGTCTTATCTTGAGGCTCTAGTGCTATCTGGCCCTGCACTTAAAGGAGTTAGTAGACAGGTAAGCTACATTAGAAGCATGAATGCGCAAAATGCACAGGCATCGGGCTCATTAGCTAATGCTGCATACAAAGAAGTACAAATAACCACCCGCAATTGGTTTAACGAGGCCAATACCTCCACATGGTATTTGCTCTCAGGACAGCTTGTCGGTGTCGTTACGCTTATGTCTGCATTCATGTGCTCTATCGTGATCGCTCGAGAGTTTGAGCGCGGTACTATCACTGGCTTAAAGGCTACCAATATCAATGCAGCAGAGTTTTTGATCTCTAAGATCGTGCCGTACTACTTACTCTCAATCTTAGGAGCAGTATTTGCCATACTCAGCGCCATGCTTATGTACAATCTGCCCTTTAGAGGATCGGCGATCTTATTCATCCTAACTATGGCAGTGTATCTGTATGTCTCAGTTATGCTTGGTCTTCTAATTTCTGCCATTGCTAAAAATCAGTTCCTCGCATCTGAGTTTGCCATCATTTTGAGCTTCTTACCGTCTATCTTGCTCTCAGGTGCCGTCTTTGACTTGCGAGCTATCGCCCCTGCGATCTCATTTATCGCGCACCTCTTTCCGCCAACCTATGCTGTAGAGTCGGCCAAGATCTGCTTTTTATCGGGTGGCAGTGAAGACATCATCTTCAAAAACCTATTTATCATGCTGATCTTTGCGGCCATTCTCAGTGGAGCATGCTACCTAGTTTTACACGGCGAGTTTAAGCGCACTCCGCCTACCAAACTCATTGCAGCTACTCCATCGCCACAAGCAAAAGACATCACAATAGGCAACAATGATAGCCAAGCTAAAAACAATCAGCAGCAAGGCAAGAGCAGTCAGCTACACGATCACATCAGTCATCTACAAGATCATAGCAGTCATCTAAAAGATCAGAACAGTCAGCACGAGCAAAGATCAGAGCTAAGCCAAGATAGACAATCTGAGCTCAAAAAGGAGGGTAGCAATGAGTAACTTTCAGTTAGCTTTTACGCGCCTCATGGCCTTGATCTACAAAGAATTTGTTGTGATGCTGATGGATAAAGGCACACGTAAGATCTTGGTGTTACCTATCATCATTCAGTCAATTCTCTTTGGCTATGGTGCAACTTTTAATCTAGAGCATGTACCTTTTGTTATCTACCAAGATAGCAATGACAAGGTGGCAACTGAGATCGTTAGACGCGTCAGCAATAGCCCTGCTTTTGCTCAAGTTAAGTACTGCAAAGATGAGCTGTGCTATAAGCAAACGCTAGATCATGGCGATGCTTTGCTTGGTATTTTTATCGCCTCTGACTTTCATAAGACCAAGACTATTTTCATTGCTACTGATGCTCGCAATACAGCCTCAGCTAATACTGCAGCTTCATATGTGCAAAGTATTGTTGCGTCTTATAACAATGAGCAAAAACAGATTAAAGGCATCTATGGTGGCATCAGTGTTGAGCACCGCTATCTGTACAACGTCAACAACATCACGCAGTACAGCATTCTTACCGGCATGATCCTAGCCTTGTCTATGATTCAAGTAATGATGCTCTCTTCCTTGTCGGTGTCTCGCGAAAGAGAAGAAGGCACCTTTGACATGATGCTTTTAGCTCCACTTAATCCAGTGGAGATCTTAATTGGTAAAGCACTGCCACCAACCATTGTCGCCATTACTCAAGGATTAGCACTCTTCTTAATTTGCGTACTGTGGTTTGACATTGCTTTCCAAGGCAACTTCTTCTCTTTTATCTTTGTCATCTCCACTTTTAGTCTTTGTACTGTGGGCATTGGATTGGCCATATCGGCGCTATCTTCCACCTCACAACAATCGGTAGTAATCTCATTTACCATTGTGCTGCCATCAATCATTCTCTCAGGCATGATTACCCCACGCTCAGCTATGCCTGAGCTGATGCAGTACTTTACTTTAGTGAACCCTTTTTACTATGGATTAGAGGCGTTAAGACGCATCTACTTAGAGGGCCAAGAACTTATGAATGTTATTCATCTCTTGATCCCGCTCTTTGGCTTAGGCGCTCTAAGTATGGGTACAGCTGTAGCCTTGTTTAGAGGCAAGCTTGGCTAACTAATAGACCTAACCTTATCATTCGCAAAGAGCTCTTAGCTGCTACAACAAACTAAATTGCTAAGAGCTCTTCGCTTAGAAAACTACAACAAAATAAGTTGCTAAGAGCTCTTAACCTAGAAAGCTACAGCACACTAAACAGCTAAAACCTCTTTGCTTAGCAATGTGCACGACCTTGCTTTGCAATCGCTCTGCTCTCGGGCCTAGATAGCACATAGATGGCTTGTTAAGGTAACGCTAGATAGCACACACTAACTTTGCTAGGTAAATAGTCAAATTTGCTTGACCTCATGAAACATCTCATTTGCACTAAGCAGCATGACTTAATTTAGATCATCAAACGCATAATTCTTAAGCGTTACTGATCATTTAAAACCATCACCTTAATTCAAATAGATACATAGCTTCAAAGTATAAGATTAGCAAATTTGGCTTATTTATCATGTTTAGCATTTCTCAATCAACTATGTGACTTATTTTCAGGCTAATCTATGATAACTATGTGATAGCTATGGAACCAACCATGATGTAGGTAGTGATGATCGAGCCGCAATAATATGCAAATGAACAACTCTTGTGCATAGCTATAATCTTAGTGTTGAAACTTTTCTTAAAATTCAGTTAGACATGGCTTTCTTAGAGCATAAGATGATGAAAATTTGCAACACTGCATCACATTTTTAAAACATAAATTAATGGCATATATGCAATGAAACTCTATATCTAGTTATGCTATTAAGTAGCAACATGAACGTGCTGTGGCAAAGAAATATCAAACAAAAAGATCAATTTTTCCCACTTCACATCATTTTTGCCGTACAATATCAAACTAAATCTTGAGCATTTCTGTCTCTCAGCAATGCCCATAACAAGCGTTTGCTGCTTGTACGATTTAACTTCTACAAGTGCCATGTACCTATGGCACCAATTTTTCCAAGTACCTAAAAAAAACTTAATCAGAAAGCGAGTGCTTCTAAGCAATATTCTTTGTAAAGAAAATTGTGTTACTTTATTTCAAAGCTGATACAATAGCCTTAAGGCCATGCCCTTACATAGAACGCTGCTTAAGTACGAGCTGATAATTGCTTATCTTGTTTATTGTTAGTGCAGAGTAATCCCATCTCTACGCTATTTTGCTCGACATGTTCCATCTTGCTTTTTAAGATGATTTGACAATGCCAAAGTTAAACTAACGTAAGTTTGTACGTTACAAGATATGCAAGGTAGGTACGGGGACGTGCCAAACCTAAAGAGAGTTGCTAAAAGCAGCCCTCAACGACGCCTACGGAGAGCACCGTCTCGATGAAGTAGGAAACCACACAAGCTTTTGCTTGAAGGTAGTTCACGACTGGATAAACATATGACTCAAGATAACCAAAACAAGCTTCCAGACATTCCTCCGCTCATTGCGAACGGCGATTCCAATCGCGGATACTACGTATGTACTTACCAGAACAGATGGGATGCTGATCGTAAGCGTTCAGTTCGTGTAAGCTCTACTTCCGTTGGTCGCGTACAGGGCAAGGAAAAATATGGTCTTATCGAATTCTACGAGGAGTTCTTAAGACAGTACCCAGGCCTCAAGCGTTACCATGTATACCGCTCTGACGGTCCACAGCGTTTGGTTTTCATTCCAAAGCTGGTTCGTCGTAAGAAAGATCTTGAAGCTATGAAGTCTCTCAAGAATCTTAGAGAAAACCTCAGCATGCAAAAAGCAGAATCTGAGGCAGCAGATAGCGCAGATTTCTCTGATAAGAAATAGCTATCTTCTAGGCAGGTCATAGTACCTGCCTTACTTTTTTTTGTGCGCCCCTTATTGCCACACTAAAGCCCCATCAGCGCCCGCACATACGGGCTATATCAATCCATCCAATCTTCTAAAGCATACATCTTCTAACTTTTCCCTCACTAAAAAGCACTGCTCATTTGCAGCTAAGCACTATTGTCATGAGTACGATTCGTCATAGCCAATCACGCCTCAAACTAGGCATGAGCATCTTCCAAGGTGACGACACCCAATATTATTAGTTGTTGCAATGGCATTTAGCCCAAAGCTCAAATTGAGCAGCACCAAATATCTTAAGATCACAAGATCATCGCACGCCTACCTAAGATCACGCCCATAAGGCTCGTAGCGACACAATAAAGATCACAGCGGTAAGAGCCTATAGCTATCCCCTCAAGATCAAGGCGCTATGAACCTATTGCCATATCCTCAAGATCACGGCGCTATGAACCTATAGCGATCCCCTCAAGATCACGTCGCTATGAACCTATAGCTATCCCCTCAAGACCATGGCGCTATGGTACTAATTTTGTGATGAATTGCTGTTTGGTTCTAAGGCTTATGTTCTGCAGCATATATAGCCGCATAGATGGTAGTGAGGCGTGGCGTTTGCTGACTTATTTTTGGTTGGCACAAGATCCAAAAAGGCAGCCTAAGCTGCCTTCTTTTATTAAAAAATAATCCCTAGTGCAAGGACTAATTAACTAAGCGTTCAGTCAAACTAGTCTAAGACTTCAATACCTGGGTACTTAGCTTCAACTTCACCACGAACAACATACTTAAGCTTGAGCTCAGTGTTCTTAGCTTTACGTACTAAAGGAATGTTGCCATAAAGCAATCTGAAGTTAGCAGGATCGGCTTTAATCACACCAATGTCTGAGACTAAGTTGCCCTTATCAAGTCGTGCTCTAAAGAAGTGAGGAGCAGACTCTTTCCATACTGCAGTTGTCTGTGTCATATCGACATTGTAATTAAACTGAGTAACACGAATAATGTAGCCTTCTCCATCTTCGCTAGTTTCGATTTCGTACTGATATACATGAGAGTTGCCACCATGTTGATCAAGTCCCATCCAGGTACCTACGTAATCGTCTGAGCTCATACCACAACCACTTGTGGTAAATGCAACCACAAAGGCTGCGAACAGCATCATGATGTAGCGAATTGGAGAGAATGCAAAAGCTCTTATTATCATAAAGGCTCCTATGGCCCTAAATGGGCAATCAACACCGTTTTAACTATTACATAGCGGCGCATGATGTCGCTAAACGGCTTATGTATATACAGATTTCATTAAGATCCAAAGACTGTGTCTAATTAACTTAGATTTATGCCTTGTCTACAGAAGTGGATGAAAAAATAGTCCTAAGACTATGTCTCTTAGCTTTGAGTATAGGCTATATATATGTACCTAGATTAGCTAATTTGAGATCTACTTGTTGCAGATCACATTTTTTCAATCAATCTCTACACCGTCGATGTATAGCGGATTTTGTAGTCACTATAGTTACATCTTTACATTCTTATGTCACATCTATTCTTACAAAACAAGGTGTAAGAGATCATCGCCCCCTTAGGTACGAATCGCCATTTCAAAGCTATTTACTTAAGTTTTGCTGATGCAAGAGAAACACTCTTCTTTTGAACATCTAAGATCAGTGCTTATCAGTTGTGCTCAAGCTTATGTTTTAAGAAAAGTGCCAAGTTCTAAAGATGTTTAGAGCCCTTAGTCTTCATTAGATGCAGTCATCATTTTTGAGCAAGGCAATCGTGGCAGCAATGCCAAAGCCTACAGTGCAAGCTAATAGAAGATTCATAAATAAGCATGGTTAAAGTTAAGCACTGCAGGCACTTACAAGTGCCAGTACCTATCTATGTTTAGGTCGTTGAGCAAACAGCTCAACTATCCAAAGTGGACTTAAGATATAGCAAGATGTACTTTGCTCATAGCAAAATGTAATTTGGCCATAGCACATTGAACTGCCTCTTACTTGTATTAACGGCCTTTTTCTTTTGCGTGAACGCCTAGTCATAACTTTATTGCTAATTTGGCATGTAAAGCACGCCTTTAGGCAGCGCAAGCTCATGCTATGGCCTTTGGCAATGCCATAGTTATTGGGAAACAAATCTTAGTGTTTTCACTAGAGCCATTTTGCTATACAACGAGATTCCATATAAGCATCTACTTTGGCAATAAAAGAGTTTTCGTTGTGTCTTATACCTGATTGTCATTTGCACTGAAACGGCATTTATATGAGCTATATCAATTTGGTTGCGCTATTGGGATCATTTGATATCTAGCGGCGGTATAATGGCCCGAACCATTGGTAGCCAAGGGGAAAAATAGACACGTTTTTGCTTGTCAAAGACTTGCTTAAACTCTATCATACCGTTCTCTTTGTGCTCTTTATGTTTTGAGAACACGATGTGTTTAACGAACGGCATCTATGTGCTGTTGCTTAGATCACCGTCTCTTTAGGATCTCAAGTATGGAAATTAAAGATCTGGCCCCTCAGGCTGTCTTCACACACTTCCAAAACCTATGCAATATTCCACATCCATCAGGCAATGAGCGTGGTGTTGCTAAGTATCTTATTAACTTTGCTCAGCAACATGGTCTTGAGTGTGAGCTTGAAGAGTGCGGTAACGTAATTCTCAAGAAAAAGGCCTCAGCTGGTCGTGAGAATAGCCCATCTCTTATTTTACAGGGCCATATCGATATGGTTCCTGTTGCTCGCAATGGCTATGAGCACAACTTTAAAGTAGATCCTATCGTCCCTCGTTATATGGATGAGAATACTGCAGATGTAAACAAGAAGATGCTTGAGATCTGCGAGGGTCCATATATCACCGCTACTAATACCACCTTAGGTGCTGACGATGGTTTAGGCGTGTGCCTGATGCTCGCCCTGTTAGAGGATAAAGAGCTGAGCCATGGCCCTATCACTGCTATCTTCACTGTTGAAGAAGAAAGCTCCATGAAGGGTGCTATTGAGTTAGATCCTGAGTACCTGCAAGGTGACTACCTCTTAAACTTAGACTCAGAAGATCATGGCGAGCTTTTTGTTGGTTGTGCTGGCAGCATCAATGCTAATGTAACCTTCATCCCTGAGCTCGTTAAGGTTGTAGATTGCACCCCAATCACCTTAAATCTCACAGGTCTGCGTGGCGGTCACTCAGGCTGTGACATTCACTTAGGTCGTGGTAATGCTATCGATATCATTTGCGGTATCTTAGCTGAGGTTTCTGACTCTAATGACTTCTTTATTCAGAAGTTCCACGGCGGTGAAATCCGTAACTCTATTGCATCCTCTGCTTATGTAGAGTTAGCTGTTCCAACTAATACCATTGCAAGCTTTAAGGATGCTGCTCGTGCTGCTATGGTTCGCTATCAAGACCTCTATTCAGATAGCGACCCTGAGATGCACCTTATCTTAGGCTCATGCCAGCTGCAAGCTAATGCACTGTCTTACACTTCATCACAAAACCTCATCTCACTGCTGCGTGCTCTGCCTAATGGCGTAATGCGTATGTCTAGTGAGTACAAGGGCGTGGTTGAGACCTCTTGCAACCTTTCAACTGTACGCACTAAGAGTGATGCTATTACTATTGCCCTGTTACCACGTTCTTTACGTGACCATGGCTTAGACGATGTTATCGACAAGATTGATAGCATCTGCTCCTTACTCGACAATGTTGAGGTTGGTTTCCAAGGCCGTAGCTTTGGCTGGACATCCCCAACTGAGAGTGATCTCATTGACATCCTCAAGGATGAGTACAAAAAGCAGTGTGGTATTGATGTAAAGATTACTTCTATCCATGCTGGCTTAGAGACTGGCTACTTTGCTAAGGCCAATCCAAAGCTCAAGATGATTTCATTAGGCCCTACCGTACGCTGCGCCCACTCTCCAGATGAGTGCTGCTCTGTTAAGCACACCGAGCAGGTCTATGACATCTTAAAGGCTACCTTAGAACGCTTAAGCTAAGCGCACTATACATAAACTATTCACAACAAACTTAATATGATGCAGCCACCACACTAGACAAGGCTAGCTGCATCAAAAAACATGTTCTTGATGGACTGACAAAAACACCGATATTGTCTATCTTTGAGGATACTGATTAAAAAAGTTTGCATTTTTAGTCGTTTCCTAAGTGACTGCTAAGTTTTTGTGGATATTCTGTATACACGTTCCGATAGTTAAAGAACGTAAGCGCATATTCAGATCAAAACGGCTTTGTCAGTAATGACAAGGCCTTTTTTATGTCTTAAGTTCACTTACTTGAACTGTGGTGCTTACCAAACTTGTCTAATATCGGTGCCATCATATGATGGTACTCACAACGCTTTATCTTAGGCGCTATCTTATTGATAGAATTCACTATGCTTTTAGCTTCAGCACAAGCAAATTGCATATGCTTTAGCTAACTTCATGCTTTTAATGAACAGTAACTTCACTAGCTTCTAGCATTGTACTTGTAGCTTCTAATAGCTGTGCTTTACTCTGCAGTTATATATCTGCGCACAGCTTGTCGACTCTTAAGCATATGCCCAGATGAATGCATTATCGGCCTTTGCGGTTTTTGCTGTTAATTGCTATTAAGATGGCTGCAAGCCTGTAACTAGATGTTATGGCAGGGCTGTTTGTTAATCAGAGCTATGTAGCAGCGC
Source organism: Anaerobiospirillum succiniciproducens DSM 6400 (assembly GCF_000482845.1). GTDB lineage: Bacteria > Pseudomonadota > Gammaproteobacteria > Enterobacterales > Succinivibrionaceae > Anaerobiospirillum > Anaerobiospirillum succiniciproducens. The sequence continues at coordinate 46,321 of NZ_AXWV01000014.1, read as the reverse complement.
TTAAGGCTCAATGTGTTGGTTTGCTAAAGTTTCGTGCTTTGACGTTACTATTGATAAGTTTTGCTGAGTTTTTACCAGTTTTACCCAGTTTTAACGCATTTTTTGCGGCGTAAATTGCACTGTCGTGATCATTTCTCAACTTTATCGGGCTTTGTATTGCGGCCTATCGTCTAATTACGCTATATTTCATAAGCTTGCTTTGTTTGCAGTGTCTGTTGTGAGTCTTAACAGACCCTAGCTAAACTAAACATTGCGAGTTATCCGTACTCAAATCTACTGAGATGCTTTTGGTCAGTACATGTGGCAAGGGGATTAGAGCTATGCATACCTCAAAACATAGGCACAGAACACACAACTCTGTTCTCCTAAGACCTATGAGCGCATTAATAGCTATAATGACGCTCTTGTTCGTTACTGCATGCCAAAAGGATACTGCTACCGTTAAAACAATTTCGGCTGCCGAAGCTGTTTATGAGGTCAGCACCATCCATCCTGAATTTAAAAATCGTGAGCGCTCTTATAGCCTGTCTGGTCGTGTAGGTGCATTTACCCGTGCTGATGTTAGACCACAAGTTGATGGCATTGTGCTCGACCGTCTTTATGAAGAAGGTGCTGAGGTCGAAGAGGGCACCCCACTGTACACTATTGACCCTGCTCCTTTCCTTGCCAAACTTGAACATGCTAAGGCCTCTTATGAGCGTGCCGTTGTGCAACGTAAGATGGCATATAAGGACTATGAGCGTTTTGCAGCCTTATATAAGCGTCGTAGTGCATCTGAAAAAGAACGTGATGATGCGCTCTTGGCTTACGACTTAGCTAAAGCTGATGAAAAGCTCTACTTAGCTGCACTTGAGCAAGCTCAAATTGCACTTAACTACACCACTGTAAGAGCTCCAATTAAAGGTATCATCGGCACCTCTAAGATCACTCGTGGCGCTTTAGTAAACGCCAACCAAACCACTCCTTTAGCTACCATCATTGATCTTGATAAGGTTTATGTTGATATGGAGCAAAGCTCTCTTGAGTGGCGACGTTTACGTGAAGGCCTTTTAGATGGCTCTATCTATCTTAATGACCGCGCCTACGATGTATCTTTGTACTTCGAGGACGGCACCTTATACTCCAACCTAGGTGTACTGAGCTTAACTGAAGTATTAGTTGATGAAGGCTCCGGCTCTTTATCCTTACGCGCCATATTTGATAATCCTGACCACCTCTTACTACCTGGTATGGCTGTAGTATGTAAGGTCAACGGCGGTGTTAAACAGAACATCATGACTCTGCCTGCTAAAGCAGTTATGCGCGATCCTAAGGGCAATGCCTTTGTATATACCGTACAAGAAGATCGTGTGTTATCTACTCCAGTACGTTTAGGCGAGCTCTTTATCGATGGTTGGCAAATTTTAGATGGCTTAGATAGCTCTTATGAAGTGGTTATCTCAGGCTCTGCCTCATTACGTCACGGCTCCAAGATTAAGGTAGTCTCACGTGATGGCGTCAACCTCAATCCTACTTCTGCGCAAATGGGCGAACAGGAAAAGAATACTGATGCTGCCGTACAAGCAGTAGTGAATCCTACTACTACCGCATCAGGTCTTGAGCAAAGCTCAGCCAACGCCCCCAGCTCACGATAAAGTTAATTATCAGCCAAGAAAACGTTAGTACTGTCAGTAGCAACTTGTAGCAAGCACTAGATTCGAGAACCTGCACATTTAGATGCATGGATAAGCAGTATCACAGATTAGGTGCTTACTCTTTTGAGCTTTGATGCTTATTGTGCCGAACTTCATCGCTTAAACAGCACAAGTAGACTTTTTACAAAGATGAGTTTGTTACTAGCGTAATTAAGATTATCCTTCTGCCAAGGAACAAGACAGCAGATGATCAGTAAGTTTTTCATTGACCGACCAGTAGCTGCATGGGTGATCGCAATTATGATTGTGATTGCAGGCTGCTTATGCCTGCCACGCATGAAGATTGCTCGCTTTCCTGAAATCGCTCCTCCGACTATTTCTGTAAGCACCTCCTACTCTGGCGCATCTGCTCAAACCGTTGAGAACTCGGTAGCTCAAGTCATTGAGCAAGAGATGACGGGTCTTGATGGCCTTATCTACTTTTCTACCTCTACCACCTCTGATGGTAATGCTCGCTTTAGACTGTCATTTGAAACTGGCATTGATGTAGATATTGCACAAATGCAGGTGCAAAACCGTTTAAGTGGCGTGCTCTCGCGCCTGCCTGATCCTGTGCAACGATCGGGTGTAAGAGTTCGTAAGGTCTCTGATGACGTACTGCAGACCATTGCCTTTTACACTACAAACGACTCCATGTCTCAAGAAGACATTGCAGATTTCTTAGTTACCGCAATTCAAGATCCAATCTCGCGCATTAATGGTGTTGGTGATGCCTCCATCTTTGGTGCTGGCTATGCGCTCCGTATCTGGCTTGACCAAAACAAACTCAATCAATACAAGCTCAACCCATCTGAGGTTGTGCAATCGATTAAGAATCAAAACAAGCAAATCTCTGTAGGTCAGTTAGGCTCGCTTCCTGCCATTGCCGATCAAACCATTAACGTAACAGTTAAGTCTCGAGAGCTGTTAAAAGACATCGGTGATTTTGAAAATATCTTGGTTAAGGTTACAGCAGAAGGCGCTGCTGTCTACCTTAGAGATATTGCCCGTATTGAAATGGGCCGTAGCTCTTATAACTACTTTGGTAACTACAATAAAAGCCCAATGGCCTCTTTGCAAGTTAGCCTTGCAGATGGTGCCAATGCTGTAGAAGTAGCGAAATTAGTCAGCGAAGAGCTTGAAAGACTGCGCCCGCTCTTTCCAAAAAATCTTGAGTACGCTATTCCTTATGACACCGTTCCTTTTGTTAAGGCCTCCTTGTATGAGGTGGGCAAAACCTTAATTGAAGCTCTTATCTTGGTGTCTTTAGTTATCTTGCTCTTCTTACGAGATATCCGCTCCACATTAATTGTGTCGCTGACTATCCCAATTGTGCTCGCTGCTACTGTAGTAATCTTATTTGCCTTTGGCTACTCGATTAATACACTCACCATGTTTGCCATGGTCTTGGCCATTGGTCTTTTAGTAGACGACGCTATTGTGGTGGTAGAGAACGTTAGCCGTATTATGTACTCAGAGGGTCTAAGTCCTTATGAGGCCTCGGTTAAGTCCATGCAGGAAATTACCTCAGCGCTCTTTGGTGTTGGCTTGGTAATCGCTGCTGTATTTACTCCAATGGCATTCTTCTCTGGCGCTACAGGCAACATCTATCGTCAGTTCTCAGTAACTATTGTTGCTTCAATGCTGATGTCCATTGTGACTGCGGTAATCATTACCCCATCCTTATGTGCCTCGATTTTGGTGGTTAAGAAGGTCAATCCACACAAGCGTGTCCATTCAGGCCCGCTATCTTGGTTTGATATGTTCTTCAATGTGCTCTATCGCGGCTACGTCAAGATCAACGCTTTCTGTTTGCATCAAAAGATGCTTATGATGGTGTTCTTCTTTGCTATTTGCGGTGCTACTGGTTGGCTCTTTGCTAAGATCCCAAGCTCTTTCTTACCTGTAGAAGATCAAGGCTTAATTTCCGTTCGTATCATCTTGCCATCCTCATCTACCATGGCCCAAACAGCTAAGGTAGGCCGTGATGTGGAAAACTACTTCCTCGAGCATGAGGTCAATAATATTCAAGGCATGTTGCTCTCGTTAGGTTCCGGCGGTAGCTCTAAAGGTCAAGCCACTGCTAACGCTAGCATCCGTCTGATTCCATGGGAGCAGCGTGTAGGCCAAGAAAATAGCGCTCAAGCTATTCTCGCCCGCGCCAAGAAGTATTTTGATAATTACGCAGATGCCGAAGTGCGTATGTATCTGCCAGCCTCAATTTCAGGTATGGGTGGCTCGTCGGGCTTTAGCGTCTATGTACAAAACATCATGGGTTCATCGCACGATCAATTTATGAAAGATGTCGCTGATATCGTTCGTATTGCTCGCGAAAACCCACGTCTGTACAACGTACGCTCTAATGCTCAGGCTGATGCATTGCAGCTGAACATTCGCATTGATGATAAGAGAGCTGGTCAATTCTTGCTCGATCCTCAGGTCATCAATGAGAACTTACAAATTGCTTGGGGTGGTACCTACGTTAACGACTTCATCGACCGTGGTCGCGTTAAGAAGGTCTATGTCCAATCTGATGCTCAGTTTAGATCTCTGCCATCTGATCTTAACAAACTGTACTTTAAGAACGCTGAGGGCAAGATGGTTTCATTCGATACCTTTGGTAAGGTCGAATGGACTTATGGCCCACAGCAATTAGAGCGCTTTAATGGTATCTCCTCGATTTCACTCTCAGGCGATCCTGCTCCAGGCGTCAGCTCGGGTGAGGCTATGGATGAAATCGCGCGTATCATTGAACAGCACCCTGGTAACTATGGTTATGCTTGGAGCGGCTTGTCTTATCAAGAAAAGCTTAGCGGCTCAAACCAAGGCATGCTCTTCTTAATTTCTGCTGTAGTGGTATTCTTGTGTCTTGCTGCTCTGTATGAGTCATGGTCTATCCCAATGGCAGTTATTCTCATTGTGCCTATTGGTATCTTTGGTGCACTGCTCTTTGTGTACTTTAGAGGCATGGAGAACGACATCTATCTACAGGTGGGTCTGCTAACGACGGGTGGCTTATCGGCTAAGAATGCTATCTTGATTGTTGAATACGCCCATCAGTTTAGACAGCAAGGACGTACTTTACTGCGTGCTGCTCAAGAAGCTGCAGCATTACGTTTCCGTCCTATTGTGATGACCTCAGTTGCGTTCTTATTAGGCGTGCTACCGCTCTTAAATGCTGATGGTGCAGGCTCAGCCTCACAGCAATCCATTGGTACTGGTGTATTTGGTGGTACCGTTGCAGCAACTACCCTTGGTCTTATCATGGTGCCAGTATTCTTTGCTGTCATCTCACTGATGTTCCACCCAATGAGACGCTCCATCAAGCTTGCTCCAGTCAACAGCGTTAAGGCTAATGCAAGAGAAGAGGCTACCAAGACATCAGCACAAGATACCAAGGCTACCGACGCTAAGATGGCTGATGCTAAGAGAGATGATGCTAATAGAGCTGATTCTACCAGCGACAATGAGTCTGACCCTCAAGCTAGTGCCAAGTCTACTGACTCTAACGAGTCCTCACAGGACAAAGAAAAGTAGCAACTAATCATCAAGTGTTAAGAGCTAAGAGCCAATAGCTAAGCTCCATTGCTCTTACGCTCTACTTTCTGGCAGGAGTGTTCACCTGTTAACCTCCTGCCAATCATATCCCTGCCAATAATCCCATCCTTACTTATCAAACATTCTTAGACACTCTGCCAACAGCCGCCTATCAAGGCTATGACCATTCGCCTAGCATTCTCAACCCCATGTGCACTCCGCTCTCAACCCAATGTGCACGCGCTAAAGCTCATCAACCATATTGACCATCTGTAATTGGATGCTGATCTTGACCGCCTATTGCTGTTGAACGCTCTATTGGTGTTAAACGCATCTGCGCGTCATCCCTGTTTGGTCACTTTAACAACGTTATGAGCTCCTTAGACGCTTATTGGCACTTTATCCGTATTGTGAGCTATTTAGCCGCTTATGGGCACTTTATCTGTGTATGGGAGGTTTATTGGGGCATAAAAAAAGCAGCTCAAGCGATTAACTTGGCTGCTTTTTTTTAACCTGCTGCATAAGCAGCTAGGCGAGGTAACTAGTAGCTGTTATTACTTGGTGAACTTAACAGCTGACTGAGCGATAACTAACTCTTCGTTAGTTGGGATCATCATAACTGGGATCTTAGACTCTGGAGTGGAGATTAAGCCACCTTCGAAGCCTAAACGGCCTAAAGCCTTGAGGTTTAAGTCGTTATCAAGCTCGATACCGAAGCAATCCTTTAAGTAGTCGATGGTCAGCTTACGAGCTTCCCAGCAGTTCTCACCGATACCGCCAGAGAATACGATAGCGTCAACGCGACCAACTGGAACAAAGTAAGAAGCGATGAACTTAGCTAAACGGTATGAGAAAGCCTCTAAAGCTAAGGTGCACTTCTCTTCACCCTTCTCGTAGCCCTCACAGATAGGACGCATGTCAGAAGAGATACCAGAAAGACCTAATAAGCCAGACTTCTTGTTGAAGATATCCTTAACTTCTTCTACAGTCAGACCGTCGTTCTTAGGATCGCATAAGAAGAATACAACTGAAGGATCGATCTCACCAGTACGGGTACCCATGATGAGGCCATCAAGTGGAGTTAAGCCCATGGAGGTATCCATGCACTTGCCGCCCTTAACAGCACAAACAGAAGCACCGCCGCCTAAGTGGCAGGTAATTACGTTGGTATCCTCAGGCTTCTTGCCGAGTAAATGAGCAGCTTCCTGAGCTAAGTACATGTGAGAGGTACCGTGAGCGCCGTAACGACGGATACCACCCTTGGTGTAGTACTCCTCTGGGATAGCAAAACGGTATGCTACTGGAGGCATGGTCTGGTGGAAAGCGGTGTCGAATACAGCAACGTGAGGAATGTTAGGGAAAGAAGCACGAGCTGCGTTAATACCCAGGATGTGAGCTGGGTTGTGCAGTGGAGCAAAAGGAATAACCTTCTCGATGTTCTTTAAAACTTCGTCATCAATTAAGGTTGGTGCGCTGTAGTACTCGCCGCCGTGAACGATACGGTGGCCGCAAGCAACGATAGACTCGAGGAGCTGCTTATCGGTGCTTAAGATGTTGTCAACTAAGTAGGATAAAGCCTGCTCGTGGTTGTAACCTGAGATCTCAGCCTTCTGCTTGTCGCTATCACCAAAACGCCATGAGATGAAAGCCTCAGGCAGGTTCATTGCCTCAGCAATACCGCTTAAGTAAACCTGACCATCCTCAGGATTCATAATGGCAAACTTAACTGAGGAGCTACCGCAGTTGATTACTAATACACTCTTTGAAACGCAGTTAGACATAAAAGACCCAGATGACTAAACAAAACCCAAACTTGTCACGATGCGTGGCATAGCTGTACTTAAAAAGATCATGGCTCTCATAAGAGAACCACTCATAAATTTGGTGTCTTTAATCTTGCACCATATTAAAGCGCTAGATTGAGACTGAATTCTGAAAGCTCATACCAAAGCTTTGAGCAAAAGATCATAAGCTTGGTAATTAAACGCTCTTAATTAAAGCCTAAGGCTCATCATTGAAGACCTGAAAAGTGGCTTAAACAACGATTTAAAAGCGGTGCTAATTCGTTCATTATAGCATCGGTGTTTTATAGCACTCCCTTGCTAAAATCATGCACTTGTCACAATTCAGGCAAATGAAAAACACATTGCTTGTGCCAAGAAAGTGATATATCCGCACTATTACTAGTCAGATCGCTACTTTTTGATGAGATGATCTATCTTAAACCCTATTTAATAAGTCACTATATTAAATCACAAAAAATTTTTATCACAAACTTTATCTTGCAAATACGGTATCTACGCCATCGGTCAAATTAAATGCCATTTTTATACAATGCAATCATAAGTTTTGCTTATTAATAAGATATACACCACGGCTTACAAGAGCTCAAATAATCCGACAAATATCCCGCCCGCCATCAGCACAACTGACCACTCACATCTTTGCCATTAGTACAGCAAGACAATGACCACCTAAGGACAAAAACCTTTATTTATCGTATTTGCGCCCACAATGCAGACAAGTAAATAGCTATGTATAAGTTTTGATGATGCAAGCCAATAACACTTCACCAAATCAAGCATTAAGTTATGTACGACACAAGGTCGTAGACTGCTAGCAATACGAGCTGATTAAGAGCCATGTCTGCACTTGCAAAGCGCAAACTTGCATTAAGGATAGGCAGCAGCGCAATTAGCTAAACCTTTGAGGTCAAATAGCGCTAAACTTATCACTCCGGCAAGGTGTGAGTTGCATGCTCAGGACATCTGCATCTGCATGTGCATGTGTATGTGTATGTGTATGTGTATGTGTATCTGCTTATGCATCTGCTTGTTTGTGGACACGATTTTTCTCGCTATTAGCAAGGAGTTACTGATGATTGATGTTGGCCCTCTACGTCGTAGCTATACTATGAATGGATTAGATGAGAAGGATCTGACTGAAACACCTATTCCATTATTTGAACGCTGGCTTAAAGATATGCTTGATTCCAAGCTCTACGATCCTAACGGCGTGGTGGTAAGTACCGTCGATCCAACTGGCCAACCGTACTCCCGCATGGTTCTTTTAAAGAACTATGATGAAAAATCTTTAGTGTTCTTTACTAACTTAGGCTCACGTAAAGCTCAACATCTTGAGCAGAACAATAAGATCTGCATGCTCTTTCCATGGTACTACCTTGAAAGACAGGTAATGTTTGTCGGCACTGCACAAAAGCTAAGCTTACCTGAGGTCTTAAAGTACTTCCATTCTCGTCCACGTGATAGCCAATTAGGTGCCTGGGCCTCGCATCAGTCCTCACGCATCTCTGCCCGTTCTATTCTTGAGAGCAAGTTTGCTCAGATGAAAGAGAAATTTAAAAACGGTGAAGTGCCTCTACCATCTTTTTGGGGCGGCTACCGTGTCTTTTTCCATCAAGTAGAGTTTTGGCAAGGGCGTGAAAACCGACTCCACGATCGCTTTATCTATGATCTGCAAGAAGACGGCACTTGGACTACCCATCGTCTTGCTCCTTAGTGGCAAGAAATCATTGATTACACGTCTTGAGCAATCTATCTTGTAGCTTAAGACGCTATCAAGCGTACAAACAACCTAAAAGAAGAATTATCTTCAGGATCCTAGGCAATTTCGCTAGTAGCAGGCAATTCAATTAGAAAGTATTCTGATAGCATATACGTCCTAAGGCAGCATAGGCTGCCTTGTAATAGGTTTGAGATACGCTTTCATGAATGAGATCTTCGATTTTCTAAAGTCACAGCCACTGCATATATTAGTCTTATATGCAGCTTTAGCTGTTGGTGTACTCATGCTACTTATAGTAGTACCGGAGATCTTTAAACGTATAGCACGTGGACTATTTACCTCGTCTAAGCGTAGCAAGGCTACTAGTGCAAAGAGCACCTCAAAAACATCCCGTTACACTTCTAAAGCTAAGACAAGGTTTTCTTCCTTTTCTAAAAACAATAAGAAGGCTTATAGCAGCAAAGAGCGATCAAGCTCTAAGCAAGGACGTTTTGGCTTTTTTAAGAGTAATAAAAATGCATCTGCCTCTAAGATGCGTAAGCGTAGTATCAATGGCTATGAGGATAAGAGCCGTAGCGATAACGGCAATAATCTTGGCTCAAAATTAGACTTTTTAAGCTCTCAAGATGAGTGCATAACAAAGTTTAAACATGGCAAGGTCACTGACTACTACAAAGAGCTACGTAAGGCAGGACCTGCCAGTAATCTCAAAGAAAAAGACGTCGATGAGCTCGATAAAATCTTTACTGTCATGCTTAAGGCAGGCGCGGTAAAAAAGAAATCTTTCTTAGTTACCGATTTTGAGCATCAGTACCTTGAAAAGCTGCGTTTGTGGTTTGGTGACCGCTATGAGATTTACTGCCAGGTAAGTGTAGGCTCGGCTCTTGGCGTTAACCCTGATGTTTCGAGTCTCTCGCTCCAAGATCGCCGTACCTTTGCGCAAAAGTGCCACAATATGAGCTTCGACTTTATGCTCATTGAAAAAGGCACCGATCGCATTGCCTGCGTCATTGAGCTTGATGATCCCACCCATTTTCGCTCAGATCGCAAAGCCCGCGATCGCCGTTTAGATAAGGTCTGTGCTGCAGCAGAGCTTCCTATTTTCCACATTACTGCCATCAATCAAAAACCTGATCTTAAGGGCATCTAACAAGATCACGCCACCAAGCTAAATACAATCATCGATGGTGCCTAGCAAGATCACGGCACTATCGAGAGCAGCCATCGATGGTGTAGGCAAGATCACGGCACTATCGAGAGCAGCCATCGATGGTGTACGCAAGATCATGGCCTATCTAGAACTGCCATTAAAGGCTCTCACAAGATCATGGCACAAGGATAAGATCGCTAGCTGTAGAATGCACAAAGCCCCACAAACATTGCTGTTAGTGGGGCTTTGTTGTGTTTACAAGGTGTAAAACTTAGCAAAAGATCATTAGCGATTAGAACACAATGGTCTTATTGCCGTGGATGAATACCTTGTTATCAAAAACCTTATTTAAGGCACGTACGAGCACGATACGCTCAACGTCACGACCAGCCTTAGCCATGTCCTCAGCACTATAGCGGTGGTTAACCTTAATAACGTCCTGCTGAATGATTGGGCCTTCATCGAGATTGTCAGTTACAAAGTGAGCGGTAGCACCGATGATCTTAACGCCACGATCGTAGGCCTGTTTGTAAGGTTTTGCACCAATGAATGCTGGTAAGAATGAGTGGTGAATGTTGATGAGCTTACCTAAAGGATAGTGAGCAACCATCTTAGGTGAAAGGATACGCATGTACTTAGCAAGGATGATGTAGTCAACATCGTACTCATCAATAACCTTCATCATGCGCTCTTCTTGCTCATCACGTGAGATACCGTCATGGGAAACTACGTGATAAGGGATATTGAACTTGGCAACTAAGTCACCTAAGTCTGGGTAGTTACCAGCTACCATCACGATCTCAGCATGCAGAGAACCTGAGTAGCTCTTAATGAGCAGATCACCAAGGCAGTGTGCTTCCTTGGTAACTAATACAGCGATACGTGGGAGCGTACCTTTGTCCTTTAAACGGACTACAGCATCATCTGGCAGCTTTGCACTAACACAACGTAAGAACTTGCTCTCGTGATTCTTGCTAAAGTCACCCTCAAGCACAGTACGCATGAAGAAGCGATTGTCTTCACTGGCAAACTCATCTTGACGAATGATGTTCAGGCCAAACTCGAAACAGGTAGCTGACACCTTAGCAATCAAACCAGTTTCGTCTGTACACTCAGTTAATAAAATCTTCTGTTGCATTTCTATACCTGCGGAACCTGACTTGCAGGAATCCAGCGCTGGATCGTTCATATCCCCAATTCCCATCTCCTAACAGTATTCCTAATGTACAAAACGAACACTTAAAGAGCCATTGGATATAAATGTACGCTACAACTAATTAGGATTATCTGTTCGTATGTCTAGGAGTGAGATTGAATTAATGTACTTATTTAACCGCCTAGCTGTTGCCACAGAGCTAAGCGAAAAAGCACATGCAAATTAGATCTTAATAGGCAGCAAGTAGATAAAAGAGCTATCTGCTCATAGCAAGATCAGGCTCTAAAATGACACCACTTAGCTATCAGATCTGATGTTAAGCTTTTGATATTACCAGAAAGCAGAGCCTGCTTTTATACATGATGGAAATTTTCTATATGCTGCTCAATCGTGATCCATTTCATTAGGTCATACGTGGCTAAATTGCATATTTCAGCTCTGTATAGCAATTAATAAGCTTGAATGTCGAGTGTGTTCTATCTTTTGATTAGCATCCTCTTACATCCTTTAGTGACAATACAGGTAGCTAAAAAAGACAAAAGATCGCCAAAACACGTAGTGACAAGCTAGTTTGCATAGGCTAATTATGCACATTTTTGGATCAGTTTGTCGGCAAATTTACACAAATATTTGAGCTATGGCGCGATATCTGCACCAAAATAAAACCTAAGTTTACGGCACTTTTGGGCACTTTTGCCCCACCATTGCACCATAGAATGCGATGAATATAGCACTTGCACTACAAACGTTCATTTTGAGTAAAAACAGCACATTTGTTTGATCAACGGTTATATTCTTTTTGGTCAATCTGCAATTATTTGCAAAGGAGCATTCTATGAGCGACGTCATGCAAGACATTACCGTCCTAGATAAAGTAGCAATCTTAAATATCCCAGGACATGATCCTATTCAGCTGCCTATGTTACGAGGCACTGAAGGACCCGAATGCATTGATATCCGCGAATTAGGTAAGCAAGGTTACTTCACTTACGACCCTGGTTTTGTCTCCACTGCTGCTTGCAGTTCCAGAATTACTTTCATTGACGGTAAGAAAGGTGTACTGCTCTATCGTGGTTACCCAATTGCTGACTTAGCTAGAAAGGCTGACTTCCTTCAGGTTTGTCACTTACTGTACAAAGGTGAGATGCCAAGCAAGCGTGAATACGACGATTGGAAGTACAAAGTTCAGCACCACACCTTAATCCATGAGCAGATTTCTTCCCTGTTCAAGGCTTTCCGTCGTGACTCTCACCCAATGGCTGTTTTATGTGGTATCGCTGGCGCTCTGTCTGCCTTCTATCACGGTAACCTCGACATTTACGATCCTGAGCACCGTGAAGCTACCGCAATTCGCCTGATTGCTAAGATCCCAACCTTAGCTGCCATGGCTTATAAGTACTCTATCGGTCACCCATTCATCTACCCACGTAACGACTTAAGTTACGCTGGTAACTTCCTGCACATGATGTTTGCAACTCCATGTGAGAAGTACGAGATAAACCCTGTAATCGAAAGAGCACTTGATCGTATCTTTACTCTGCACGCCGATCACGAGCAGAACGCCTCTACCTCTTCTGTACGTTTAGCAGGTTCATCTGGTGCTAACCCATATGCCTGTATCGCTGCTGGTATTGCCTCCTTATGGGGTCCAGCGCACGGTGGTGCTAACGAGGCCTGTCTGCGTATGCTTGAGCAGATCGGTACTGTAGAGCGTATTCCTGAGTTCATTAAGCGTGCTAAGGATAAGAACGATCCATTCAGACTCTCTGGCTTTGGTCACCGCGTCTATAAGACCTATGATCCACGTGCATTAGTAATGCGTGAGACCTGCCATGAGGTTTTACAAGAGCTGAAGATTGTTGATGACCCACTGTTAAAGGTTGCAACTGAGCTTGAGCAGATTGCTCTGAGTGATGAATACTTCGTTAAGCGTAACCTCTACCCTAACGTTGACTTCTACTCAGGCATCATCCTCAAGGCTATCGGTATTCCTGTTTCTATGTTTACCGTTATCTTTGCTCTGTCACGTACCATTGGTTGGATTTCTCACTGGAACGAAATGCAGAACATGGAAGAGAGCCGTATCGGTCGTCCTCGTCAGATTTACATCGGTGCTCCAGAGCGCCATGTTATCGCCATGGACGAGCGCTAAACCCAAGCTCAAACCACTTGCTACCTAAGCTAGCAAAACATCTCTAACTAGCTTTCAGTGCACATAGTTTAATCAAAGCCCACGCATAGTCGTGGGCTTTTGCATTTTGAATACACCCTTCAAGAACCATATACGTCGCTCACCCCTAAAACAGGCTACTACCTCTATGGCTTGCGATGCGATACGGGCCTAAATAAACATAGCTATTGCTCTTGCTCTTGCTCTTGCTCTTGCTCTTGCTCTTGCTCTTGCTCTTGCTCTTGCTCTTGCTCTTGCTCTAGAAGCAGCATGCACTGCGCAGACATTATTAACCTTAGTAGATGTAGGCTTAGAGGTGCATGAGATTGCAAAGCTCTAGTGGCTTCTTAAAAGATATGACTGCTTGAGGATGAGTGATGAAGGGGTTAAAAGGACGTGGGCAAGATGCTGGCCTTTTGTCCGTTTGATGGGAGTTTGCTGCAGTTGCAGCGTGAAGTGCTATAGATTTTGGGGCATAAAAAAGGGGACATAGCGTGAGCTATGGCCCCTCTTTGCAACCTAAGTGGCTGTTTTAAATCTGATTACAGACCTAAAGCAGCACGAGCCTGGTTAGCGATGGTCTCGAATGCGGCCTTCTCGTTGATAGCGAGCTCGGAGAGAACCTTACGGTCGATCTCGATGTTGGCCTTCTTTAAACCGTTCATGAACTTGCTGTAGCTTAAGCCGTACTGACGAGCAGCAGCATTGATACGAACGATCCACAGAGCGCGGAACTGACGCTTCTTCTGACGACGATCGCGGTATGCGTACTGACCAGCCTTGGTAACGGCCTGGACGGCAACACGGTAGGTACGGGAACGTGCACCGTAGTAACCCTTAGCTGCCTTTAAAACCTTCTTGTGACGGGCACGTGCGGTAACACCGCGCTTAACTCTTGCCATTTAGATATCCTCCAAAGATTAGGCGTAAGGTAACTGACGCATAATTGCGCGTACATTTGAATTATGAACGATGTTCATAGCACGTAATGAACGCTTACGCTTACGGCTCTTCTTGGTGAGGATGTGACGTAAGTTCTGGTGACGGCACTTGAAGTGACCGCTGCCGGTCTTCTTGAAGCGCTTTGCAACGCCACGGTCGGTCTTCATCTTGACCTTGACTTTTCCAGCCATTATTTATAACTCCGCATTGTTATGATGAAGATAGTAAGGAGCTCATGTCAGTAGCTGCCACTAAACTAGTCAGTGGCTGCTTTATGGAACTGAACGTGAGGCTTGTAGTCCCTTAAAATCCTTATTTCTTTTTAGGGGCTAAAACCATAGTTGCCTGACGACCCTCAACACGTGAGGCGCTTTCAACTGTAGCTAAACCCATTTGTTCGCATAGATCGTGCTCTACGCGCTTGAGGACTTCAATACCTAAGTGTTGGTGAGCCATTTCGCGTCCACGGAAGCGTAAGGTCACCTTAGCCTTGTTGCCCTCTTCTAAGAAGCGGACCAGGTTGCGTAGTTTAACCTGATAGTCGCCTTCATCGGTAGCAGGACGGAATTTGATTTCCTTAATCTGAACTACCTTTTGCTTCTTCTTTTTCTGATCCTTGCTCTTTTCGTAGAGGTACTTGCCATACTCAATCAAGCGACAAACTGGCGGATCAGCATTAGGACTGATTTCTACAAGATCCACATTAGCTTCACGAGCTAAACGTAGAGCTTCTACGGTAGGCATAACGCCAATTGCTTCGTTATCCTGACCAAGCAGACGCACTTCACGGCATCTGATATCACCATTTACCCGGTTCTTAGGCTGTGGCCTACCGGTCTTTCTTGCGCTATTTATAGCAGACTCCTACTATCCAAAAAGATCACTGATCAGGCTGCATACATGTGTTGAGCCTGACACATAACAAAAGAGCATAAAAGGATATTTACTTTCAGTGCTCTTTTGTTACATCAAAGCCATGTTTACGCGACTTGATGCAGCTATTTGCTACTTCTTTTCCTCAGGCTTTTCATCGGCCTTGGAAAAAAGTTTGCGCGACATGATATCAGATTTAATCATTGCGATCAAATCATCAATCGACATTGCACCTAAATCAACACCCTTTCTTGTACGAACAGCTACTTGACCGTTCTCTGCCTCTCTGTCACCACAGACAAGCATGTAAGGGGTATGCATTAAGGTATGCTCGCGAATCTTGAAGCCAACCTTGTCGTTACGTAAGTCTGAACGTACACGGATGCCAGCCTCATCAAGCTTGCGAGTAACTTCCTTAACGTACTCAACCTGATTAGAAGTGATGTTCATAACCACTGCCTGAACAGGAGAGAGCCATACAGGGAATGCACCAGCAAATTCTTCGGTAAGAATACCGATGAAGCGCTCTAAAGAACCTAACATTGCACGGTGAATCATAACAGGAACGTGATCCTTGTTATCCTCACCTACGTAGTGGGCATCTAAACGCTGTGGCAGCGAGAAGTCGAGCTGAATGGTACCGCACTGCCATGCACGACCTAAAGAGTCGTGTAAGGTGAACTCGATCTTAGGACCGTAGAAAGCACCTTCACCTGGCTGCAGTTCAAACTCAAGACCGTTTGCTACTAATGCATCAGCTAAGTCCTTTTCAGACTTATCCCAAATCTCATCAGAGCCAATACGCTTCTCAGGACGGGTAGAGAGCTTAACGTCAACCTTGTGGAAGCCGAAGTTATCATAAACTTCGTAAACGAACTTAATGCACTCAGTAACTTCCTGAAGAATTTGATCCTCAGTAATAAATACGTGAGCGTCATCCTGCTCGAAACCACGTACACGCAGAAGACCGTGCAGAGAGCCTGAAGGCTCATTACGGTGATCCTTACCAAACTCAGCCATACGAATTGGCAGATCACGATAAGAACGAGTACGGCTATTGAAAATCTGAATTGCGCCTGGGCAGTTCATTGGCTTAATAGCGTAGTCGCGGTTCTCAGAAGAGGTGGTGAACATGTTCTCCTGATACTTATCCCAGTGACCAGAACGCTCCCACAGTACACGATCCATAATCTGAGGAGTGTTAACCTCAATATAGCCGTACTTGTGGAGGAGAGTACGCATGTAGTTCTCAATCAGGCGGTAAATGGTCCAACCATCGTTGTGCCAGAATACTAAGCCTGGAGCTTCCTGTTGGAAGTGGAACAGATCAAGCTTCTTACCTAATACGCGGTGATCGCGCTTAGCTGCCTCTTCACGCTTCTTAATGTAATCAGCAAGTTCTTCCTTGCTAGCCCAAGCAGTACCGTAGATACGCTGGAGCATCTTGTTCTTAGAATCACCACGCCAGTAAGCACCTGCAAAGTGAGTGAGCTTAAAGTGCTGGCAGAAAGACATGTGTGGTACGTGAGGGCCACGGCACATGTCGGTGTATTCTTCGTGGTGATATAAAGCTGGGTGATCGCTCTTCTCGATGTTCTCTTCTAAGATGAGCTTCTTGTAAGGCTCGGAACGCTCATCAAAAACATCGTGGGCGCGTTGCCAATCAACTACTTCCTTGATGACCTTGTAGTCAGTCTTGGCAAGCTCGTGCATACGTGCATCTAAAGCTTCCATATCCTCAGTAGTTAACTTACGGTCGATATCTACGTCGTAGTAGAAGCCGTTATCAACTACAGGGCCGATAGCCATCTTGGTGTCAGGCCACAGCTGCTTGATGGCGTGACCTAATAAGTGAGCGCAAGAGTGACGAATGATCTCAAGACCATCCTTGTCCTTTGGAGTAACAATCTCTACTTTTGCATCTTCGGTTACTAAGTCGCAAGCGTCGTGTAAAACGCCATCGATACGACCAGCAACACAGCTACGAGCTAAACCTGGGCCGATGCTGGCAGCAATGTCAGCAATTGAGACTGCGCTATCAAACTCTTTGACTGCGCCATTTGGAAGAGTAATTTTTGGCATATTAAACAACCTGACGGTGCTAACGATGCACCTTACGGTCCTCAATAGAAAAACAAAAACATTAACGATCGAACGCAACCATGCGCAAACTAACTCGTTAGCGCCATCCCGTGCGAACCATCAGACTGTACAGTATACGCCTCAATTGACCTTTGCGCTTAACCAAAGTGGATTTTTTCCTGTTTTCCAATCAATAAGATCACCGTATTTCAAAAACCAATGCAAATACCCACCTCGCCCTACCTTGCTAAAGGACGACCTTAAGAGCTGACCATAAAATAAGCCACGCTAGAAAGCCATCAGATCGCACGTTTATACCCGCTCTACTGCATGGCAGTGCAGCCTTTAACAATGCTCTATTGAATAGCTTACTGCCTTTATCAATGCTCTAAAACCATCATAGATTGCCATCAATAAGGTAAGAACAATAGAGCGATTTATGCGCTTTAAACAGCAACGGCAAGCCAAAGTAAAGCAAATGAATAGCAATTGACAAACGTATCCTTAACATCCAATTGCAAAAAGTTTAAAAAAACTCTTGCACCTCACCATGCTCATCTATATAATGCACTCCTGTTGATTGAACTTAGGTTCTAAAACATGCGCCTTTAGCTCAGCTTGGTTAGAGCATCACCTTGACATGGTGGGGGTCGGTGGTTCGAGTCCACTAAGGCGCACCATCCACGCAGCCGGCTTCAGCCGGTTTTTTTGTGCCCAAAATTCCTCGATGCCGGCTTCAGCCGGTTTTTTTGTGTCCAAAATTCCCCGATGCGGGCCTGTGCCAGTTTTTTTTTTGTGCCCAAAATTCCCCGATGCGGGCCTGTGCTGTTTTTTTGTGTCCAAAAATCCTATCTTCATATTCCCTATCACCCTATTTCATATCCACTATTTCCTATCCTTAGCCTCTGTATGGCGTTGCATTACTTTTAGTTTGTGCATATTAATCGAGTCTTTTTGATCGTGTCAGCAAGTTTGAGCGCAAAATCTTGCATCATGGCTTGTGATTCTAGATACTCATCTATTAAGACAAGATGTGTGTGATGAAGCACAAGGCAGCCTTAGCATCCATGCTTACTAAGTTTATGCAGTTTTTGATCTGTTATTTTGGACTAACGATGCACCTAGACTTAGTGCAACTCTCTTTATAATGTTAAGGTTTTACTAATCTTATTAGCATCTAGCAAGTGCACATATATATGTGTGCTGTGCTTATGCAACACTACAGAATTACGGAGCTGAATTTAGACATAGTTCTAAGGCTCTAACTTATCTACTAGGATTGAGATGCTTAAGTTTTTCGCTTTTGTGTTTGTTGCTTTGATC
This sequence comes from Anaerobiospirillum succiniciproducens DSM 6400, assembly GCF_000482845.1. Lineage (GTDB taxonomy): Bacteria > Pseudomonadota > Gammaproteobacteria > Enterobacterales > Succinivibrionaceae > Anaerobiospirillum > Anaerobiospirillum succiniciproducens. The sequence goes on along the minus strand of NZ_AXWV01000014.1, from coordinate 27,890 downwards.
ATATTAGCCGTAGCTGCTACTACAGCAATGCTTTTCATGGCTTAGTTCAGGGCATACCGACACATAAAATTAGTCCTAATTCTTCACTAATTCACTTGTGATATGCTCACACCATCGTCTAGTTAGTCCAGATTACTTTTTAGGTTAACGAATGTTCAAGAAGACTCTTATTGCCTCTGCTGTAACTGCTGTTTTTGCCCTTACTTCACAAGGTGTACAGGCAAACCCAATTACCGACTTAGTTTCAGGCTTTGTTAAGGACGCAGCTACCGTTCAGTTCGACGCACGTCGCGGTGGTAGCCGTTCTTTTTCACGTTCAAGCGCTCCTAAGAGAAGTGTAAGCTCAACTCGTACTGCACAAAAGCGTCCAGTAGCTGACACCAAGGCCCCAGCTCAGAACAACGCAGCTACCGCACAGCGTCCAGGCCAGCAGAACACTCCTAATGCCCCACAGGCTGCCCCAACTGGCGGCATGGGTATGGGTGGTTCATTCATCTCCTCATTAGCTGGTGCAGGTGCTGGTGTTCTCCTCGCTAACATGCTCTTAAGCCCAACCGCTGCTGCCTCTCAGGGTACTGAGGTTGCTACCCCAGACATGTTATCTGATGCTCAGATCGACGAGTGCTTAGCTCAGATCAAGCTGGACATCGAAGATGCAAAGGCACGTTTAGCTGAGGCTGCTCCAGAGGATCAGAACGCTATCCGTGATGAGCTTAGCAAGATGAATGAGCTGCAGATCACCTTATTAAACGAGCAGATCAACCGTATCCAGAAGGGTTAATCTAAACCTATCTGCTGGGTAAATTTAAACCTATCGGTTAGGTTTATCTAAGCCCTATGCTCAGTGCTAATATTCATTAGCGCAAAAGGCCGCTTCCATATTGGTTGCGGCTTTTTTGTTGGCCTCATGAAATGAAGCTCAACACGTAAATTGGCTCTTGAAATGAGCCAAAGAAAAAAGGCCAACCTAGATTGCTCTGGGGTGGCCTTTTTTTTCTTTATGCATGATGAAAGTCATGCATAGCTCTTGTAAAAAGCTTAGATGTTGTAGATCTCAAGATCTTCAGAGGAGTCTTTCCAAGCCTTATCTGCCTTAGCGTCATCTGAACGCTGGCGATCAAGGTACTCAAAATACTCTTCATCAACACCAGGAGTAATGTACTCACCAGTGAATACAGACTCTTCAAATACAGTAAGTGCTGGATTCTCTTGACGTACTGCAGCCTCAAGATCCTTTAAGTCTTGGTAAATGAGGGCATCAGCATGAATCATCTGAGCGATTTCTTCATTGGTACGCTCATGAGCAATCAGCTCTTTCTTGGTAGGCATGTCGATGCCATAAACGTTGGCATAACGCACCTCTGGAGCAGCTGAAGCGAAGTAAACCTTCTCAGCACCTGCTTCCTTGGCCATATCAACGATCTGACCTGAGGTAGTACCGCGCACGATAGAGTCGTCAACAAGCAGTACACGCTTACCCTTAAACTCTGCTGGAATTGGGTTGAGCTTATTGCGTACTGACTTCTTACGCTGCTTCTGACCAGGCATAATGAAAGTACGGCCGATATAGCGGTTCTTCACAAAGCCCTGACGGTATGGCAGACCTAAGATACGAGCAATCTGCACAGCGATATCGCATGAAGTCTCTGGAATTGGGATAACAACGTCGATATCGAGGTGGCTAAACTCACGCTTGATCTTCTCAGCAAGGAAAGTACCCATGCTGACACGAGCTGCATATACTGAAACACCGTTCATAACTGAATCTGGACGTGCAAAGTATACGTACTCGAAAATACAAGGCTGCAGCTTAGCATTGTCTGCACACATGCTGCTGTGTAAGGTGCCATTCTCTTCGATTACAACAGCCTCACCTGGAGCAATGTCACGTACTAATTCAAAGCCACATACAGTAAGAGCGCAAGACTCAGATGCAACCATGTACTCAGTAAAGCCATCCTCGCCTTGGCGCTGACCTAAGACTAATGGACGAATACCAAATGGATCACGGAAAGCAACTACGCCTACACCGATGATTAAAGAAATCACAGCGTAACCACCTGAAATCTCCTTATCAACGCCACGAATAGCATTGAAGATGTCTTCAGGAGTTGGCAGTCTCTGGCAGTCGGTAATCTTCTGTAAGTGCCAAGCAAAGATGTTTAATAACATCTCGGAGTCAGAGGTAGTATTTACATGACGGAAGATGCCATTGCACTTTTCCTTTAACTCACGGCTGTTTGTTAAATTACCGTTGTGCGCTAAAGCGATACCGAATGGTGAGTTAACGTAGAAAGGCTGAGCTTCTGCAGCTGATGAACAGCCAGCAGTTGGATAACGAACGTGACCAATACCGGTGTTACCCTTGAGGCGTCTCATGTGCTTCTGCTCGAAGACATCACTAACTAAGCCATTAGCCTTACGCTGTCTAAAGTTACCCTCATCAAGAGTAATAATGCCAGCTGCATCCTGACCACGGTGCTGTAAAACGGTTAAGGCATCATAGATTGTCAGGTTAACTGGTGAGTTGGAGACAATGCCCACTACTCCGCACATATTAGGCTCCTAAATTGAAGTCGATGCCGTTAGAGGCAGTCGGTCCGTTAGCAAAGAACCAGTTAACGATTCTCTGCAGCTCAGGGATAAATAAAGAATCTCTGTAGAAAGGTGAATCAGCAACAAAACTTAAGATATGGAGTTTGAAGCCGATCTGCATCAGTGCCAATATTACGCAAACAACTAAAATGCCACGTAATATACCAAACACCATGCCTAAAAGACGATCGGTTCCAGATAGTCCGACCTTTTCAATGATCGAACGCAAAATGGCTCCGCACAGACCTACCACAATTAAGGTGGCGATAAACAGAACCACTGCGGCTACTGATTTTCTGACTACATCGTCGGCTGATATAAATTCAAGCTTAGGTGCCAGCGCCTCATAGAAGCGGCTGGACACGATAAAGGCACTCACCCAAGCAACTAGTGAAATTGCCTCTTTAACAAAGCCTCTTAATAATGAGAGGCCGCCTGAAATCAGTACAACACCGAGGATTAGCCAATCGGCTATTGTGAGCATTACTTAGAAATAACCTCGAGACCATTCAGGTATGGACGCAGAGCCTTAGGCACAGTGATAGAGCCATCAGCATTCTGATAGTTTTCCATAACTGCAACCAAAGTACGGCCAACAGCAAGACCAGAACCATTAAGAGTGTGTACAAGCTCAATCTTGCCATCCTTACGACGCAGACGGGCTTGCATACGGCGAGCTTGGAAGTCTGTGCAGTTAGAGCAAGAAGAAATCTCACGATATGTGTTCTGAGCTGGTAACCAAACCTCAAGATCGTGGGTCATAGCAGCAGAGAAGCCCATGTCACCAGTAGATAAGGTGATGACACGATATGGCAGCTCTAAAGCCTGCAGTACAGACTCAGCGTCGTTGGTCAGCTGCTCTAAGGCCTCATAAGAGTCCTCTGGGCGAACGATCTGAACCATCTCAACCTTGTCGAACTGGTGCATACGGATAAGACCACGAGTATCACGACCAGCTGAACCTGCCTCTGAACGGAAGCAAGGGGTGTGAGCGGTTACCTTAATTGGAAGCTCATCTTCTGGGATGATTTCGCCACGAACCATGTTGGTAAGTGGAACTTCAGCAGTTGGAATCAGAGCAAACTGACGATTTACATCATCGCCATCAGCATTGCCAGATAACTTGGTTAAGAATAAGTCCTCACCAAACTTTGGCATCTGGCCGGTGCCATATAAAGAGTCCATGTTCACTAAGTATGGAACATAAACCTCAGTGTAGCCTTGCTTGTTGCAGTGCAGATCAATCATCAGCTGCACTAAAGCACGGTGCAGGGCGCAGATTGGGCCCTTCATGAGAGCAAAACGAGCACCAGAAATCTTACGTGCGTTTTCAAAGTCGAGCTGGCCTAAGCCCTCACCTAAAGCAACGTGATCCTTGATTTCAAAATCAAAGGTACGTGGAGTGCCCCAACGACGAACTTCAACGTTGGCCTCCTCATCTGCACCAACAGGAACAGACTCGTGAGGGAGATTAGGAATAGTAAGAGCGATAGACTCGATCTCAGCTAAAACTGCATCCTGCTGCTTCTTGGTGGTATCAAGCTCATCACCAATAGCACTAACTTCAGCCTTGATAGCACTTACGTCCTTGCCCTCGCGGATTGCCTGACCGATGGACTTGGATAATGAGTTGCGCTTTGCCTGCAGATCTTGAGTACGAACCATCAGGTCTTTACGCTGCTCCTCAAGAGCACTTAACTTATCAACATCAAGGTTGAAATTACGAGTTGCCAGGATCTCTTTGGTCTTGGCTAAATCGTTGCGGATATATTTAGAATCAAGCATGACAAGCTCGCTGAATAAATTCAAAACTCTAGGTTGAGACAAGAAGCCATCTTAAGTGCTCCTGTGCAAAAACTCGCATTGCAACTAGCTACAAGCTAACTTGCATCCTTGACGAACTTTTGCACAGGCTCACTTTAGATGCCTAAAGAAGGTCTAACTTTACATAGAAAGTTAGGCAATAGACCCATACAAATTAAGCATGTATATGTGCATATACTGCTCAAATGTATAGCGATGATCATCCTGTCGTATAAAATCTTAGAATTTTATCACGAATTAGACTCTAAAGCCCGCCCGAGTTCCTATTCAACAAACTAAGGTGCAACAAAATTACTAGCTCATGCTTTTAACAATTGCTTGCCAAGCTACTCTACACGCCGTTTGACAGCTTGTACCCATCCCTCTATTAATTTTTGCCACCATAGTTTGTACCCCCCCCCCTTGGCATACAACTAAACTAAACAAAAGTTGTCGGAAATACAGAGCCAATTGAGCACAACCATTTTTAGCCTGTTTCGATTGGATAAGGCTAGTCTTGAGCATGGATACGATTTAACTAAGCAAGTCGTGGCCATGGATCCGATTTAACTAAACTAGTCGTGCCCATAGATACGAGTTAACTAAGTTAGTCGTGGCCATGGATACGAGTTAACTAAGTTAGTCGTGGCCAGGCTTGCGCTGGTCAGCACCAAAAAGGTCAGGGTAACGGCGCTTAAGCTCTGAGAGCATGTGTTTGGCATGTTCACGAGTAAAACGCTGTTCATTTGGAGCAGCTTCATCAAGCTTACGTAAGTAATCTAAACGCTGCAGTAAATACTGCTCGTAGCCGCGATTAGTTGGAGTGTAGTAAGTACGGCCATGTAACTCCTCAGGCATAAAACACTCTCCCGGAGCGTAGCCATTTGGATAGTCATGGGCATAACGATAGCCATCATGATAACCAAGCGATTCCATGAGCTTGGTTGGGGCATTACGAATGTAGAGCGGCACATCAAATGAAGGCAGAGTTGAAGCATCTGCACGCGCCGTATTAAAAGCGTTATACAGATGATTGCTCTTTGGAGCCATAGCCATATAGACCGCTGCCTCAGCAATCGCTCTTTCGCCTTCGGCCTCACCTACACGAGTAAAGATATCCCAGGCGTTAAGACCCACTTGCATAGCTTGAGGATCCGCAAGCCCAATATCTTCAGTAGCGATCGCAAGCAGCCGTCTTGCTACATACAGAGGATCACCGCCAGCCTCTAAGATACGTGAATACCAATACAAAGCAGCATCAGGGGCACTACCGCGTACTGACTTATGGAAAGCAGAGATGAGATCGTAGTAAGCATCACCGCCTTTATCGTAACTAATGAGGCGACGACCTGCGACTGCTCCTACCATGGCATAAGTAATGACATTACGCCCATCAGGTAATGGAGAGGCGTCATCAGCAAGCATCTCTAAGGTTGTTAGTAAGTTACGTCCATCGCCATCACATAGCTGAATGAGTGCATTACGCACGCGATCATCAAAAGTAAGGTTCTCTTTTTTAAGACCATGCTCTGAGCTTAATGCCAAATCAATAAGGTCTGAAAGCTCTTTTTCACTAAGCTTTTTGAGGACATACACGCGAGCACGTGACAAGAGCGCTGAGTTAACTTGGAATGATGGGTTTTCAGTAGTAGCGCCAATAAAGATGACAGTACCGTTCTCAATATGCGGCAAGAAAGCATCTTGCTGAGCTTTATTAAAACGATGCACCTCATCGACAAAGAGCATGGTACGTATACCACGGCGGCGGCGATCTTTAGCTCGTTCTACAGCCTCGCGTATATCCTTGATACCTGCAGCTACAGCTGAGATTTCTTCTAGTACGGCATGAGAGCTATTAGCGATGATATGAGCCAAGGTAGTTTTACCTACACCTGGTGGTCCCCAAAAGATCATGGAGTAGCACTGTCCACGCTCAAGAGCGCGACGCAGTGGCTTACCAGGACCAATTAAATGACTTTGGCCAATGTACTCATCTAAATTACGTGGTCTTAAACGCGCTGCTAGTGGGGCAAAAGGATCATAGGCTGCATCTTTATCCACCATTGCACTAGTAGCAACAGCACCTGCGCTATCTTTTTCAGACGCTATTTCGCTCATACCAGCGCCACTGCCATTAGTCACAGTAAACTCAGGCATAGAGACTTTAGCACTACTAGTTGATGAGCCTTTAAATGCAGAGCTATTGCTATCTGACTCTCTGAGGTCATCATCTAGAGCACCAAGAAAAGAGTCCTTGAGAGAATCCATTGCGAAACCTATTCATCCTAAAAAAATGACCACTGCCCATGGCTTTGACCATGGGACTCATGCCTATTAAGGATAGGCTAATCTAGCAGCACTGCCACATCACTTACTCAAGTGCTGCAGCTTAGCTCTTGAGCGTTGAAGCTTAGAGTATTTGCAGCGCCCGCGCATCAGCAATTGCAGCACACCGGATACACAATTGCAGCGCCCGCGCATCAGCAAGATGACAATTGATGAGTATCACTTGCTTTAGTTGCCCGGGGTCTTAACGCTGATCGTCTACCTCAACGTCTTTTGGCAGCTTGAAATCAAACTTCTCATCAGCAGCATTTGCTGACTGCTTGGTGAAAAGATAGAAGTTAGTGTTGCCATCATCCATGCGTAAGGTTAAAGACTCAAGCAATTGTACTGAGCCTTTGCTTTTGGCCTCTGTAACAAAAGAGATGGTCAGACTTTGAATGTCACTACCTGAAACAGGAGTTAAGGTAAAACGATTGCCATCGCGGGTGACATTGTAATCGTTCCAAACACTCTCATCGTTGCCAGAAAGTAACATCATTGGATTGGAGCTAATGGCAGTTGTAGAGAAGATAGATACCTGATTTACGACCTCATCGTAAAAGTAGATATCCTTATCCTTAGTGTAGAGTACGGTGACATCAGGTGAGTCGGTGTACATGATGAAGCTATGTGGGCGTTTTAAGTACAGCTCACCACTACCATCAGCAATTAAACCACCATTACCATCGCTAAGCTCTTGTCGAAACTTGGCTGAAAATGCACTTAACTTTGAGAGCATATCTTTAAGCTCTTGCTTAGCTTGCTCAGCATTTACTGTGGCAGCTGCATTGGCAGCATATGCGTTTTGAATGGTTACAGGAGCTGCAAGACAAACTGCAGCACCAACAACAGCGGCTAAAGCCATAGTACGAATCGATGTCATAATCATAATTAGCGCACGTCCTAGCATTGATATGACAGACAGCGCCTACCTCATTTAGTTCGCTTAAGAAAAATTAAGTGTTTTTATTAGCTTTGGTCTTTTGCAGCTAATGCTTGCTATCACATGGGTAGCACATAGCGATCATATGCTATGACCCCATCATAAAAGATAATCACCAAGTGCTTAAGATGCCATTGTACACAAGATATACCTAGCAAAAGCTTAGCACATTCACCTTAGTCTCATAACAAAAAACCCGGACAAGGATGTACACCTCTAATCCGGGTTTTATAAAAAATAGCACTACTGATGTAATGCGCTAGTTCACTCTTGAATTAGTCGATAATGCCCTCAAGCACTAATTGACGTAAGAGCTTCTTAGCGCGTGGGTAACCAATTGACAGACAGCTTTGTAAGTCTGAAACAGTTGGAGCTTTACCTAACTCACGGACTAACTCTACAGCCTTATCAAACTTCTCATCGAGCTTCTGTGGCTTCTCATCAGCGCTTTCCTCAACAGGCTCTTCAGGTACTGCAATAACATCCTCAAGATACTCTGGAGCACCAGCATACTCGCGCCAAGCATCAACCACCGCCTTAACGTCGTCGTTGCTAGTGAAGGCACCGTGAGCACGTGTTGCAGTGCTTGATCCGGTGAACTTGTAGAGCATATCGCCGTTACCAAGCAGACACTCAGCACCCTTCTCATCGAGCACAATAGTTGAGTCGATACGGTTTTGCACGGTAAAGGCCACACGTGATGGGAAGTTAGCCTTAATCATGCCGGTAACAACCTCTGAGCGAGGAGTCTGGGTTACTAGTACTAAGTGAATACCTGCAGCACGAGACTTAGCACTTAAACGAGCAATCAGGCTTTCTGGAGTACCATCCTTATCCTTCTTGCGACCGCTTTGTGCCATCAGGTCAGCAAACTCTTCAACCACAACTACAATCCATGGCAGTGGTTCAAGTGCAGTTGGGTGACCACCCATTTCAGCAGTCCATAAAGGATCTGGAACGGAGCGACCCTTGGCAGCCTCATCACGGATCAGATCGTTGTACTCAGCAAGCTTTCTTACGCCTAATAAGCTCATTAACTTGAAGCGGCGCTCCATTTCGTCAACACACCAATTCAGAGCAATTGGGGTCTTCTCAGCTACATCAGTAATTACAGGAGTAATTAAGTGTGGCAGATCCTTGTAAATGGAGAACTCAAGCTGCTTAGGATCAACTAAGATGAGTCTTAACTCAGCTGGGGATCTCTTGAGCAACATGGAAATGAGCATGGTGTTAAGACCAGCTGACTTACCAGAGCCAGTGGTACCAGCCACGAGTAAGTGAGGGCTTTCAGCCATATCCTTAACCACAGGATTACCCACTACCGATGCGCCTAAGCACATTGGCAGTACTGCCTTTGTCTCTTCAAACTCACGAGAAGAGGCCATATCAGCTAAGGTAATAAACTGTCTTTGATGGTTTGGTACTTCAAGACCTACGTATGAAGAGCCATCGATAATTGGCACTACACGTACATTAGGCACTAAAAGATTACGGCACAGCTCAGTTTCAATTGATGAAATGGCGCTACTCTTAACACCTGGTGCCAGCTCTAAATCAAAGCGAGTAATAACTGGGCCAGTTAAGTAGTCAGCAACTTGAGCCTTAACGCCGTAAGAGGCTAAGACTTCATTAATACGCTCTGCAGTCTTTTCAAGTTCCTCAGGTGGAATCTCTACCTTGCTGCCAGAACGAGCCAGTAAATCTAAAGATGGACGCCAAGAGTCATAGCGATGACGTGGCACTGTGCATAAAGCCTTAGAGCCAGTATCTTCAAAGCTTGCAACTGGAGCTTGGGTTACACCTGCCATATAAGATGGCAGATTAGAGCTCGAGCTATTGTGAGCACCCATAAAGGCATTGCCAGCCTCGGACATATTATTGCCCTGGTAGCCATTTACCCCAACGTTCTGATTTAAATGACCGGCATTGTCAGCATGCTGCTCATGGCCTGCATGATCTACGCTCTGTGTATGCTCTTGGCTAGCAAACTGCTGAGGCTGCTCATAGTTATTTAAAGCATTCTCCTGAGCGCTCTCATAGTTATGCTGGTCATCTCTCTCTTGAGCTACATCCTCAGCTTGATAGTTATCCATTGCCTGAGCATCGCCCTGGGCAAATGGAGTCATAGCATTAGCTTGAGGGTTCATAGCCATGTTATTGCCATACATCATGCCCTGCTGCATACCTTGCTGCATAGCATTGTTGGCCATCATGCCCATCTGATTCATCATCGGCATGCCATTAGGCATCATTGGGACAAATTGACCATTTGGTAGCTGCATGTACTGCCCCATTGGGCCTACACCCATTTGGCCCATAGCAGCCATATTTGGCATCATGCCCTGTCCATTAGCAGGGTACATCATGCCATTTGGCATTACCTGTACATACTGACCATTTGGCAGCTGCATGATTTGACCGTTTGGAGCCATACCAGGCATGGATTGCATTGGCATACCATTTTGATTCATACCCTGCATCTGCTGCATTGGCATGTTAGGCATACCCTGATAGCCCTGACCCATCATATTTGTCATGGAGCTATTATCAGCCTGTTGCTGCTCATTTACAGAAGTGGCATTGTTCTCATAGCTCTCATCAGCGCTATTGTCATCGGACTCAGACTCATTGTCATAAACATCCTCATCATCTTCTGAGGAAATAAATGAGTTGAGGTCAGCAAGCTCTTGCTTGCCATTTGACTGACTTGCACCAAAGCCTGCAGCCACATGATTGTCTGACTCTTCTTGCTCTCTTGATCCAAAGCCAGCCTGACGCTGTGACTTGCCGGAGACAATATCGGAGCCAAACTCATCATCAATATCGAACTTGCCAAATAGAGAGTCATCGTGGGCGCTATTGAAGACATTAGAGCTATCGGAGCTGCCAAAAGAGTCTTCAATCTCAACATCATCCTCAGCATTATCAAACTGGCTGAAGTTAAAGCCACGAGTTATGTCGGCACGATGATTGTTTGCACTGCCACCAAAGGCTTGATCATCAATTGGCTCTTCTTGGCCAAAAGCTGGTAAATCATTGTGCTGAGCGGCCTCACGAGCAGCTTGCTCTTGGGCTAATCGTTGAGCCTCAGCCTGAGCAGCCGCTTCACGTGCGGCTTGTTCGGCCGCCTCGCGTTCTGCCTGCTCTGCTGCCTCACGTGCAGCTTGCTCGGCCGCCTGACGTGCAGCTTGTTCGGCCGCCTCGCGTTCTGCCTGCTCGGCTGCTTCACGTGCTGCCATCTCTGCTGCCTCGCGTGCGGCTTGTTCGGCAGCCTCGCGTTCAGCCTTAACAGCTGCTTGCTGTGCATCATCATCACGCAATGAGTGACGTACCTTGGCACTTTCCTCGCCTGGCATTGGAATAAAGGCTGAGCTTAAACCACCAACCTCAAAGCTCTTCACATTATCAAAGGAGATAATGTTGTCATTGTGCTCTCTGTTATCGACTAGAGCTGTTGGCTGTTCGTCTAACTTACTCTCTTCACTAAAGATGTGATCAGATGAGCCCTTGTCAGACTTATTAAAGCGGCTAAAGTCAAAGCTTGAGCTGGCCTTCTTTTGAACATGACCAGAGACAAACTCGCTAAAGTCATCCTCATCAGAGTCGCTAGTCTGACTTAAATCTACATTAACAGCACCTGCCTTGTGGCCATCAGAGAAGTCATAAGCATGCTCAGGCTCAAAGCTATCGGTATCTGAGCTCTCTTGCTTATCTAAATCTAAAGCACTATCACTTTCATGAGCGAGCTTTACACCTGCAGCGGCGCTATCAATCTCGCTAGCTAAAGAACTTAAAGCCTTTAATACATCAGCCTTATCTGGAGCGGCGGCGGCACTTGCAGCAAGAGCAGCATCATTGGCACTCTTTGCATCTAAAGATACGGCTGCGGTAGCTTCACTTGAAGCTGCGTTAGATTCACTTGAAGCTGCGCTATCGGCAACCGGAGCGGCATCAACGCTTGCTCCTACATCCTTATTTGCATCAGCATTAGCCTCGTTGCTAGTTGCGCTTGGGGCTTCAACTGGAGCTGGAGCTATCTGACGAGTGATTACAGTACGAGTAATGACAGTGGAGACACGGCCATCATCTTCACTCTTATCCTCATCCTTAGCCTTGGCCTCATCGTTTGAGCTTGACTGCTCATCTTCGGCCTTATCCTCAGCTACACTCTTGTCTGAATCGGTAGCTTGCTCTATCTCTTCTTGGGCATGCTGCTCTTGAGCCTTGGCCTCTTCTTCTTGAGACTGCTTAGCTAAACGCTCTTTTTCTAAACGCTCTTGCTCAGCCTTGGCTGCGGCACGTGCAGCCTGAGCTGCAGCAAATTCTTTACGAGTATCACGAATGATAGTGCCAGGGCCCTTATCCTCCTCATCATCTTTCTCCTCATGTTTGCTGTCTTCATCAACAACACCTGGAGTGATGTACTTAGGAGCTTCGCCCTTAGCCTTCTCGATACCATCGGCATAAGTGCCAATATAGTGAGGGCCGTCATCTTCCTCACTCTTAAGATCAGCACTAGCCTCTTTTTCAGCCTCTTGGGCAGCCTGAGCCTCGGCTGCTTCTTGCTCAGCCTTAGCCTTTGCTTCAGCCTCTTCACGCTCAGCACGCTCTTTTTCTTCACGAGCCTTCTTCTGAGCCTCTAATTGAGCTGCAAAGACCTTAGGATCGGTACGCTGAACGATGGTATGAACCACACCCTCTTCTTCCTCAGCGCTATCCTTGGCCTCTTCTTTATCGTCCTGAGACTTATCACTTTCCTTAGCTGGATCCTCATCAAAGTGCTTAGCGGCATAAGTGCCATAACCATATGGGCGGTCTTCGCTAATGTCACTTTGAGCAGAGCTATCTTGTGCATCGCTCTTTTGTGAAGCAGCTTGTTCTTGAGATTGCTCTTGGTCTTTTGCTTTTAAGCGCTCTTGGGCAATTGCGTATGGATCGCCAGATGACTTTACCTTGGATACATCAGCTAAAACTACCTTACGTAGATTCTCGTTAATCGCCTCGCGCTCTTCATTGCTCATTTCCTGCTCATCAGCTGCTTCTGCCTTACCATCGGCAGCTTTGAGCTGAGCGGTTGCAGACTGATTACCAGCTGCTAAAGCACCCTTAAGAGCAGAGCTTAAACCGCTCATAGCATTATCAATAGCTGCAGAAGAAGCAGCTAAAGCTGCGCCAGTGGCTGCTGCTGCAGCTGGAATAGCTGCGCCTGCTGCGGCAGCAGGAGCACCAACACTGGCAGCTGCAGGAATAGCGGCACTAGAAGCTAAAGCAGCACTAGTAGCTTCTTGGGATACTGCACTTGCAATATCCTCAGCAGCAGAGAGGTCTGAGCCTTCATCAGATGCAACAGAGCGTACAGCTGCAGCTAAAGCAGCACCTTGCTCACTCTCATCTGAAGATAACATGTTATTTCTAATATCAACGGCAGGGGCGGCCTCATTATTTGCATCAGCAACCTCACTGCCCGGATCAAGCATGGCTTCACTATCAGTATCACCAGGGATTGGCATAGGAGGTACGAGATCTTCTTGCTCATAAGACTGCTCCATAAAAGCATCATCTTGTGAACGCAGATTAGATCTAGTGCTACCTACATTTTCATCAGCTGCAGCTTCACCACCCTGCTCATAAGCCTGAGCGCCCTGCTCCTGAGCATACTGTTGTGAGTCACTAGCTTGTGCCTCATAGTAAGCATCGCTTTGAGCATTGCCCTCTTGCTCATATCCTGGCTCAACATCATTCTGATAAGGCATGGAGTTTTGAGCTTGGTAAGCAGCATCATTACCTGGGTAATTGTCATCAGACTGATAAGCGCTGTCTTGAGCTTGGTAAGCAGCATCATCACCGAGGTAATTGTCCTCAGAGTGGAACTCACCATCTTGTGCCTGGTAAGAACCATCAGCTTGAAGGGCACCATCGCCCATTGTATCGTCGGATGTCTGCTCATTATTGATGCTAGACATTACACCAGCAAAGAAGTCTGGAGCGCCGCCCTGTGCACCTTGAGCTGCCATATCATCGCCAAAGACTGGCTCAATACCGCCCTGAGCACCTTCTTGCATGCTGTTGCTAAAGTCATACTTAGAGGTATCAATCTCATCAGGATCTGAGTCGTACTCGCTAGTAAAGGCGTTTGGTTGCTCCATGAGCTCTTGCTCAGTAAGAGGCTGTTCTTCGTTGGTATCGGTATAAATATCCTCAAGCTCGCCGTCAGCAACAATATCGGATAACTCGTCGCTAGCATGTGCATCTGTTGCCATGGCTGCGCCTACAGAAAGGGCTGCAACAGTACCTGCACCAGTTAAGGCAGGATCTAAAGACACATTGTCAGTATCGGTAATCTCAGTACGCTTCTTGGTCTTTTCGCTGCCAGATGGCACCACCTTGAAGAACAACTCACCAATGCGCTCAAACAAAGCAAACGGAGTACTACCTGACATAAAGGCAATGCCGCTTATCATCACTAAACCAAAAGTTAAAACAGTGAGGATATTTGGAACAAAGAGGTCAAAGAAGATATTGAGCATGTCGCCAAGCAAGCCACCTGCACCGGTGGAGCCTAAATCGGCAAAGCGAGAGAGAATACCTGCAGCGCCAATTAACACGCAGTTAAAACCTAAGATGCGCAGACCTGCTTTGTAAAAATCAGCACGCCAGATATCTACAGGCTTTAATAAAATGAAATAGCCCACATAGACAATAGCAAAACAAAACAGATAGCTAAGAGCACCAAAATGCTCAAAGAAAAAGCTGGCTACTGAGGAGTCGGAATCGCCATAACCTGCAGTGTCTACCTTGCCTACAATGAGCTCACCACTCAAACGAGCAGAAGAGCCACTTTGGAAGTCTAAACAGAAATAGACACATAATAAGCTCAGTCCAACACTTAACATGAACAGCACTTTGCGTAGTGGACTACGCTGAGCACCCTTCTCATGCGCCCCTTGTGAAGCAGCCATACTTCAATCTCCTATCCGATACCTTTGTCATACCGTTATCTAAGCTTTACAAGCTGTAACTAAAAAGCACTGTGCTTTAGAGCCAGAAAAGTAGCTTGTATTTCTTAGACTTGGCATCACCACTAAGATACAAAACGCTTAGGCATGCGCTTTATTGCATAAGACGCATGCCTAAACCTTTTGACAAAAATCCATGAAAAAAACTTTAGGCAAAGTAATGCCCTAAAGCTTTTTCTGAAACTGAAAAGTATACGGCATCCTAGCCTCTTTAGAAAGAACAAAGACACCGTAAAAGTCAGCATCCGCCCACAACTTTGCAAACAAATTTCAAGATTATGTAAAAAGTCACTTATCTAGCGACATGCCTTTTAATCTTGCAACATAAACAACGCCCGTAACACTACATGTATAAAGCAACCTACACATCTCAATTTGCACTCACGGCTAGCAGTGGTGAACTTACTTAAACTTTCGTGCTCATAAGTCTTTTCTGATGGCTTAATAAACATGAATTTGCCTTTTATGGGCTAAAGGCAAAAGTTAACCACAAGATATAGTGATGAGTGGTTAAAGGATTGTTTACTCTTAGTAAAGAAATGACGCTACATGCCCTGATGGAAATATGAAAAGTTGTGTAATTTTTAAAAATTTTTGGTAAAAACACATTAGAACACGTCGATTTTTATGAAAAACTTACGAAAAATCTGTTTTTAGTGTCGAATCTTGATAAACTCAGAAAGTTACCTTTTTATTAATCGCGTAACACTAAGCTTTGACGCTCTAATGTTCAGAGCTGCACTGTGCTTGCATTAAGCATCAAACTGCAGTCCTCTTGTAAGGCAAGCTTATTTTCAAGCTACAGTTTGAAAAGAGCATTTATTTAGATAACTAGCTCTAATGATTGCTTTAATGCCTATGTTTGTTTTGCATCTTCGAATCACGGCATCTACTTAAGAGTCGTTATGCGCTTGTATATCAACTTTTAGCTGCAAAGCGCTGTAGCTTTGCATCAAATATTTAACAGCTTAGGCAAATGTGCGCTAAACTATTAAGGTTGATATGCTTTTTTCAAACTAGTTAGATACCAATGTGGTTTTAATTCTTAAAACTTAAGCACTGGTACAAAAGCTAGAGTGGCAACCTGATCATTGCGTTTGCTAATGACCGCTTGCATGCTGTATCCGGTGTTTAGCTTTGTATAAAGCTAAGCATTTACTCAACACACGGCTCGTTAAGGTCAGCTTTAATGATGACTTTAATCATGAGTATCTCAAGCAAAGCCTTGATAGTTTGTTGATGTAGCTTAGGTATACAGTGCAGTAAGTAGAGTTGCTATCGCTTGTTCACACTCATGCGATACCCGCTCTTACATGCTGCTATTGGGTAGATTACTGTTTCGCTCAAAGGGATCTGAAGTGTTAGACTTTTTAATCTCCTTCTTTACTGACTATGGCTACATGGCCGTATTTGGCATCTTAATTCTTTGTGGCTTTGGTCTCCCTGTCCCTGAAGATATTACCTTAGTATCTGGTGGTGTTATTGCAGGTCTGGATTTAGCAAATCCTCATACCATGGTGATTGTTGGTCTTGCCGGTGTGTTAATTGGCGATAGCACTATGTTTATTGCCGGACGAGTGTTTGGTTATCGTATCCAACGTATTCGCACCTTTAGAAAGATCTTATCCCCACGCCGCTTCTCCCATATTCAAAGAAAGTTTAAACAATACGGCCTTTCCTTATTATTCATTGCCCGTTTCTTACCTGGTTTAAGATCCCCAATCTTCCTCGTTGCCGGTATGAGCCGCCGTATCCCATATCTTACCTTTGTATTAATTGACGGCTTTGCCGCAATTATCTCTGTACCAGTATGGGTCTATCTTGGTTACTTCTTTGCTGATAACTTAGATCTGTTAATGCAGTACGTAAAAGACGTACAGACTATGATCTATGCAGCTCTCTTCTTAGTATTTGCTGTAGTTCTCATCATTTACTTAAAGAAGCGTTTCCACTCTAAGATGTCAAAGTTTTCTGATGACTCTAACTGCAATTGCGAGCCTACTACTCCAATTACCCGTGAGCAGGCTGCAAAGATTGTTAAAGGCGAGTCTTTATGCGAGTGCACTGGACAAGAGGCTGCTAAGCAAGCTGCCAAGCAAGACTCTACAACCTCAACACAAAGTGCAGATAAAGGCGATGCATCTGAGGACGAGCTTGAGCATAAAGAGGCAGACAAAGTAGAAAAGAACTTTGCCTCAATTGGCACTCCTAAGCCAGTATCAGTTAACAAAAAGCCTAACTAAGCTTACGTACTCACGTGCACTTTGAAAAAGCCGGCTCATGCCGGCTTTTTCATATCTACCTCAACTACAAACCCAAAGCACCAATCCCTTGCCATCCGTAGCATTTATTCTCATGCCTCCATCCGTTGTCATCAGCCGCACATACCTATCCATTGGTATCGGCTGCTGTTAATCTCACGCCCAATCCAATGCCATCAGCAGCACTTAATCTCGCGCCCCAGAAGTGCATAGCTCATTTCACCCAAACTGCACTTAACAATTAACGTTAAGGTTTACAAAATTCATCCAGGCCGCATACACACTATCTTTAACAGGTCTCAAGCGAACTTTTCGCTTATTTTTGCTATTAGCACCTTTTTTGATCACAAAACAAAAGTGCTAGCATTTACGAGTCAAATCCGCACCATCTTGGTGATACTTTTTGATCATGTGGTATCATTAGCCCCGCTTCTTAAGCCTCTTTGATGGCTTATGCAAGAACTTCTAAGACGCATCAGTGTTAAGCATCTTGTTTACCTTAAGCGTCTAAACTTCGCTAAATTTCGGAACTACCCATACCTTTTGCAATCAGTACTTAACTGATGCGGGTGAAAGGCGCAGCATAAGGGGCACTAATACCATCGAGTTGATGGATAGTGCATGAGGTCTTGTTCCTGTTTGTGACATGGTTGTATCTTCATCTTTGTAAAAACTTCTATCAAAGAGCTATCTACGTTTCTCTTCAATACGTAGTCTTTGCGTACATGGATTAAGTTACGTTTACACGAAACGTAGCACTGTTAATGTCACCTGCTCGATAGACTTTTTACTACCTAAAAATTGTGAAATAGAGAAGATCGCCTAACAAATCTAGGAAAGCTTACTTATGACAATGGATCAGATTACTGAAATAGTCCGTGATATTAACTCTATCTTATGGGGACCTTGGTGCCTTATTCCTATCTTAGTTGGTACCGGTATCTTCTTTACTTTTAAGACCCGCTTTGTTCAAGTTAGACAATTTGGTCGTGCCTTTAGACACGTGTTTGGCAACTTCTCCTTTAGTGGTGAGAAGGCCGGTCAACATGGTATGACCTCATTCCAGTCTTTAGCTACTTCTATTGCTGCACAAGTTGGTACTGGTAACCTAGCTGGTGTGGCTACTGCTATGGTTATGGGCGGCCCAGGCGCTATCTTCTGGATGTGGGTTGCTGCATTCTTTGGTATGGCTACTATCTTTGCTGAGGCTGTACTAGCACAGGTTTACCGTACTCGTGACGGTCAAGGTCATATCACCGGCGGTCCTTCTTACTACATCTATAAAGGCTTAGGCTTAAAGTCCTTATCCATCATCTTCGCCATCCTCATCATTGTTGCCTTAGGCTTTATCGGCAACATGGTGCAGGCAAACTCCATTACTACAGCTTTCTCTAGCGCATTTAACGTACCTAACTGGTTCTCCGGCATGATCTTAATCTGTCTTGCTGGCTTTATCTTCATCGGCGGTATTAAGCGTATTGCTTCCTTTGCCGAGAAGATTGTTCCTTTCATGGCAGGTGTATACGTTCTTGGCGCTGTTTACATCATGCTCATCAACTATGACATGGTGCTGCCTGCATTTAAGGCCATTATCATTGGTGCATTTAATCCTGAGGCAGCAACTGGTGGTGTTATCGGTGCTTCCATTAAAGAAGCTATCCGCTATGGTGTAGCTCGTGGTCTGTTCTCTAACGAAGCTGGTATGGGTTCTACCCCTCACGCTCACGCAGTTGCTCGTGTAAATCACCCAGCTGAGCAGGGCTTAGCTGCTATTATCGGCCTTACAATTGATACCTTCATCGTGCTCAACGCTACTGCCTTAGTAATCTTAGTTACTGGCTCTCTTGATGGCACTACCACTGGTATCGTGTTAACCCAGACTGCCTTCATTAAAGGCATGGGTGAGGCAGGTGCAGGCTTTGTGGCCGTGTGTCTGTTCTTTGCGGCCTTTACCACCATTATTGGATGGTACTTCTTTGCAGCCCAAAACTTCAAATACATCTTCGGCTACCGCAACCTCAATATGTTCTCAGTTCTAGTACTGTGCTTCTTATTAATGGGCTCATTCTTAGAAGTAGACTTAGTGTGGGAGCTTGCCGACATGTTTAACGGCCTCATGGTAATCCCTAACATTCTGGCTGTTATCGGTCTTTATAAGCTAGTAACTCGTGCGGTCTCTGACTACGACGATAAGTACTTAAAGGGTGTACGTCCATTATTTGGTCCATCTGAAGTACTCACTAACCGCTTTGCCAACCTGCAGGCTGTAATGCGTCGTGCTATGTCAAAAGACTACATCGAAGAGAAGAACGATCGCAACGATTAATTAAGTACTCTCTCATTCATAAGCGCAATCACTGCGCATACAAAAGCCGCTTTTATAGCGGCTTTTGTATTTGTACAATGAAGCTAGACCATTTGTTAAGCATCTGCTGCAATGCCATCAGGCTCTCTCATCTCGTGGCTGCAGTGATTCTACTAGGCTGGCAACGTATTACTAACTATTTGGTGGCAGTTAGTCTGTTATTTTGGGGCGCTATCTACATCTTGCGTTAGGCATCGCGGAGGGCATCATGGATTTTGAAATTACTATTGAAGGTGAGCTCATCAAATATCATGGCAAAGGTGGTGATGTTGTAATCCCTGAAGGCGTTAAGTTTATAGCTAAGCATGATGTCTTTAGCTCCAAAACTAGAATTAAGAGCATCTTTCTGCCTAAAAGCTTCATTGGCCATCACTACAGTCCGTATTATTATCGCTATGTCTTTGAATGGTCTGAAAAAGAGCAAAAGGTCGTAAAAAGATATTATGATGAGGGCCGAACCGATCTAAGTGCGCAGCATAATAATCTTTATGCCTACCTGTGCCACATGCAATTGCCCTATCTTATAAGCTACAAAGTCCATGAGGATAACGTAGTTTACTCGGAACGTGATGGACTTTTGTATTCTAAAGATAAGCGCTACTTGTTAGGCGTTCCATCTAAGAGTACAGCCAATATTGTTTTTGAAGATGCAGAATGCAATATCAGCTACGCTGCAGTTCAATACCTTAAAACTAAGCTTATCAAAGCTGAGTTTCATGGCGATTTTCTTTCTACTAAAACTGTTTATTGCGCCAAGGAGCTTCAGAACAAAACTGTGGCTCTTTATCTTCCTAATGTCACACGCGTCGATAAATACCTTAGAGAAAAAGAAGTCTATGAGGACGCCCCTCCTGCCATACTGATCGCGCCAAAGCTTAACTTAGATGAGGTGAAGAATTATGTTTCAAGACAAGTAGCCTTAGGCTATTGCCTTGAGCCTCAACTCTTTGATGAAGTCCAAGCTCACAAGTGCCAAGAAATCTTAGCAACGGAAGAAGTTTTTCTGCACAAATACGCTCTTGGCCATAAGCTATCTAATGTTATTGATGCATACAAAAGCATATGGGACAAATGGCTCTTAAAAGACCGCCCATTAAGTTGCGAAGAGGATGCATGTAGATATCTGTTTGATGCAGTTATATATGGAACTGACGAGCAAGTTCGTACTACCCTGGATACCTCAAATTACGACTTTTGGGGCCGACACAAGGAATATGGCCATAGAGCACACTATAACGGAGCACAGATCTTAGCTGTAGCCTGTCGTTATGGTGGCGTCAATAAGCTAAAAGCCCTGCTTGATACGCAGAAGTTTTGTAGTGCAAAAACCAAAGAAGCTCCGGTTACTAGCATTGATTATTTTCTCAATACGAGGCTGTATTTATTTTGCTCTGGCTATCCACATTTTTGCTCATATGACGTGTCTAAAGATCTCGCAGTAACAGAGAATGACGAGCTTAGAGATCGCCATCCTTTAAGTGAGGAGCAGCGTATTGACTGTATACAACTGCTGATTCAAAGATTCATACTCGATAAGGCAAAACTAAGCATACTGTGTTTCTTTGCATTGATGGAAGGGGAGCAAAAGATCGCGTCTTTCTTGCGAACTAAAGGAGCTGTATTTACTGATTTCTACAGCTATGTGGATGGGCATCTTCCTTATTACGATTATGAAAAAGCCGTTAAACACACTATTCAAACACAAAATAATGGACTTTCTCAATTAGTAAGCTACTTA
Organism: Anaerobiospirillum succiniciproducens DSM 6400; assembly: GCF_000482845.1. Classification (GTDB taxonomy): domain Bacteria; phylum Pseudomonadota; class Gammaproteobacteria; order Enterobacterales; family Succinivibrionaceae; genus Anaerobiospirillum; species Anaerobiospirillum succiniciproducens. The sequence goes on along the minus strand of NZ_AXWV01000014.1, from coordinate 6,844 downwards.
CGCGAGGATAATGCCAAGATTCGCCTCTCTGAGCGTATTCTTACTAACTTACTTACTGAGCACTCTGATCTTTTGTTTGAGATCTTTGACTGTTTAGAAATAGCACCAGCAGTTATGTCCTCTCTTATATCTAAATGCATTACCAAAAACTTAGGATCATTATTAATTGAGTTCATTAAGCGTGGCAAGATTAAAACTAAGGCATCCCTTGAGCGTTACATCGATCTATCCATATCTAATAAGGCTAGTGAGATCACGGCTATTTTGCTTGAATACAAGAAAACTACGTTTGATATCAAGCGCAGCAAACGCGCATCGCTAAGATTATAGCTTTGAAAACAAAAAGACCGCCTCAGATCATAAGATCTCAGACGGCCTTTTAGAGCTTTATCTTAGAAGGACTGAGCCACAGCATCGGTGCTGTTCTATAGCTTTAGCCTAGAAGAATCGATCCACAGCATCGGTGCTGTTTTAGAGCTTTAGCCTAGAAGAATCGATCCACAGCATCGGTGCTGTTTTAGAGCTTTATACGATAAAGCCTCGGCTACAGCCTAAGAGCAGCCTTGTAGCTTACGCCTAGAAGGATTGGGCTACGGCCTCCGAGCTGTTTTGGAGCTCAAACGATGAGTTTTTAGTGTAGGTTAAGACTCGATCGTGCTTGTTAATGAGAGTAGAGCGGTGGCCTACTGACACAATCACTGTATCTTTGAGCTCTTGCTTTAAGACGTCATAAACAAGTGCCTCACTCTTTTCATCCATAGCCGAGCTTGCCTCATCTAAGAAAAGAATGTCTGGCTTGTTGAGCAAGGCTCGCACGATAGCAACTCGCTGCTGCTCGCCTAAAGAGAGGATATGATTCCATGTATCCACCTCATCTAAGTGCGCAATCAGATGCTCTAAACCTAAGAGCTTGAAGTACATTTCGGTCTTACCCTCTGTCTCAGGAACACTTGGGTAGGACGCAGCAAGACGCAAGGAGCCTTGAGGTAAATAAGGCTTTTGGCTTAAGAATAAGCAACTTGAATCTTTAATGTAATGCACTTCACCGTCAGCATAAGGCCAAATACCAGCCACAGCCTTTAATAAGGTGGACTTACCGCAGCCTGATGGACCACGAATTAACAGTGACTCACCTGAGCTTAAGCTTAAGTTGAGCTTATCGAGCAGAAGCAGATGACGTGGGCTATTAACGGTTAAGTTCTTAATCTCGATCTTGTCGCTATCACGCTCAACCTTTAAGCACTTAAGCTTTTCAGCCTCTTCTATAGAGATGTAGAACAAGGATAAACGGTCTACTACAGACTTCCATGAGGCCCATGCAGTGAAGTTAGAAACTAAGGTAGATAACGAATCCTGAACCCGACCAAAAGCAGAGCTAATCTGCATAATCGAACCCATGGTAATGATCTTGGCAAAGTAGAGCGGTGCTGAGATCAGCATTGGGAAGATCACCGCAGTCTGAGCATAGCCTAAGGTTAAGAAGCCTAAGCGCTTGGTGCAGACAATCAGCTTGATATAGTTAGTTACTAAATCACTAAAGCTGTGGCGTAAGTACTTATTCTCTTCCTCCTCACCCTTGTACATAGAGATAGACTCGCTATTCTCACGTACACGAATCAAGGAGAAACGGAAATCAGCTTCATAACGCTGTTGTCTGAAGTTGAGCTTAACTAATGGCTTACCTAAATAGAAGGTTAAGGCAGTACCGATGACGGCATAGAGCAAGGCTAAATAGCACATATAGCCATCAGGCAAAGAGAGCTCATAGCCTAAGACGGTGATATCTACAGCTGAGGATAAATTCCACAGCACAATACCGAAAGTAACCATCATGGCTAAATCAGTTGCAGTACCTAAGATCAAACCAATAGTTGAAGAAACAAAGAGATTGAGATCTTCAGCGATACGCTGATCAGGGTTATCAGTCTTTTTGTCAGTTAACTGCAGCTTGTAGTAATTATCGTTGCTCAGCCAACGATCCATACTCTTACCGGTCAGCCACTTACGCCAATTGATAGCAAGACATGACTTTAAATAAGCGTTATAGACTGTTACCAACACGTGAATCGATGCCAAGGTAGCAAAGACTACAAGCTTTTGCTTAAAGCCGTCGATATCGTAGTTTTGAATGGTATCCCAGAAGTCTTTGTACCAAGTGTTGATAGAGGTAGCGATATAGACAGAGCCACCTGTGAGCGAAATGATACACACTAAGTAGAACCATGACTTCATAGAATCACGGCAACCCCAATAGCTCACTAACATACGCCAGAAAGCTATTAAAGTTATCTTCAGTGGCAAACTATCAGTACCATAGCCCTGGCTCTTTTGAGCAGCACTTGCAGTATTTGCTGCGCTATTGGCACTAGCACTTACTTTTGAATCTAGCTTTTCAGGAGACTCACCCATCGAGACTCTCTCCAACTAAGAAGGTTACAAGACCAGCGAATGGTCCATAAAAACGGATATGTTCTGTTTGAGGAAATCTATTGTGCCACAACAAAGATAGTTACACCTTAGATGTGCCCTCAAAACACCAGTTCTTTCGCACCACACAGCAAAATGCCCCGCTCTTTAGTACGACACGGCAAAATGCCCAGTTCTTTCGCACTACACAGCAAAATGCCCTGTTCTTTAGCACGACATGGCAAAATGCCCCGCTCTTTTGTACGACATAGAAAAAAGCCGCGCTCAACGGCGCGGCATGTAAGGTAAGAAAAGCTCACCTAAATAACAAATCGAACGTTATGATTAAAGCTGTGGTGGCAGTTTAAAGAGCTTTTCTAAGTAGCAAGCAACACCATCATCTAAGTAGTTGAAGGTATGGTACTTAGCCACAGCCTTAAGCTTAGGCATAGCGTTACTTACTGCTACACCAACACCAGCCTCAGCCACCATCTCAATATCATTCTCAGCATCACCAAAGGCGGCTACATTATCTAGGGTGATATTAAGAATCTTGCACAGCTTAGCTAAGGTTGTACCCTTATTGCAGCCCTTGATCATAAACTCAAGGAAGTTTGGGTGAGTGCGGGCAATAGTAAAACGCTCTTCAAAGTCTGCAGGGAGTGACTCTCTCATGCGATCAAGCTTATCCTCATCGCCTACAGCAATGACCTTGTAAGCCTTTTCTTCCTTATTAAGGCCATCAGGGAAATCAATGAACTCAAAAGGTTGCATGGAGGAGGCAATTTCCATCTCAGTAAAGATGATATTGCTCTCGGTTAAGAGGAAGCGTCGAGTAGAGTATGCGTGGATAACGCAATCAGCGCGGCGTGCAGCAGCTTCAAGATCAATAATGTCCTGAGCAGCAAGATAGCTAACTTCGAGATCTTGATTGATGTCATCAAGATTAATTAAGGAACCGCCATTAAAGCAGACACAGTAGCCATGACCTTTATCAAGACCCAAGGTTTTAGCAAAGCCTTGAATACTTTCAGGTGCACGACCAGTACAAATGGCTACAGTAACACCCATTTCTTGAATCTTATGAACAACCTTAATGAGACGCTCAGAGAAAGTCTTATCCTCTCTTAAGGTAGTGCCGTCCATATCTAAAGCAACCAGCTTTATAGGCGGCATAGTCTCGAGGTTTGGTAAGGTCATGTCAGAGTTCTTAGCCTCTTCACTAACCTCAACTGTCATGTACTTAGTTTCGAGCTCTTCTTGAGTCTTGCTATCAAGGTGTTCTAATGACATAGGTTTCAGCTTCAAAATAAATAATCATGCACAAAGTGCTCTAAACCTGATAAGGCTGGAAATGTTCCTGCCCCAAGGCTCAATAATAATAGCCTAAAACTTGAATGTTTGTCACACTTTGCAAAATTAGCCTAACAAAAAACTACCCTCCACAAAATTAACTAAAGCATGTTTTGCGACTCTCCATTAGTGCACGACGCATTAGAGTCTTTAAAAGCTGTATTTACAAAACTAGCTTAGCGGTGCAATCATAAAAATAAATTACACAACCATTATTACATAATTTATTGCAGGCAAAAAATAAGGCAGAGCCTTTGCAGGTTCTGCCTTATCTATAATTCTTTAGTTCGCTTTTACGTAAGAGCTATTACTTAGCAGGAACGATGTTAACCTTAACAACAGTCTTAACGTCAGCGTGGAACTGTACAGCAATCTCGTACTCGCCGATTGAGCGGATAACGCCCTCTGGCATACGGATCTCAGACTTGTGAGCCTCAACGCCAGCAGCAGTTAATGCCTCAGCGATGTCACGAGTACCGATAGAACCGAATAACTTGCCCTCGTCACCAGCGTTAGAACCGATGGTAACAGAACCGAGCTCTTCGAGCTTAGTAGCACGAGCCTGAGCTGCAGCTAACTCTTCAGCGATCTTAGCAGCGTACTTAACGCGATCCTCTTCGAACTTCTTTAAGTTCTCTTCGTTAGCTAAAACAGCCTTCTTTTGTGGTAACAGGAAGTTACGAGCGTAACCGTTGCGTACCTTAACCTTGTCACCGAGACCGCCTAAGTGGGCGATCTTATCGAGCAGAATAACTTCCATTTAGAAAATTCCTTTTAATCTTTGAAGCCAATTAAAACAAAGAGTGAATTAACGGCTGTGAAGATCGGTGTAAGGTAACAGAGCTAAGAAGCGAGCACGCTTGATAGCAGTAGCAAGCTGACGCTGGTACTTGGCGCTGGTGCCAGTAATGCGGCTTGGAACGATCTTGCCAGACTCGGTTACGTAGTTACGTAATAAAGCTACGTCCTTGTAATCGATCTCGGAAACACCCTCAGCGGTGAAACGGCAGAACTTACGACGATGGAAATAACGGGCCATTTACTAGTCCTCCAAATTAAGCTTCTACAGCTGAAACTTCAGCATCAGAAGACTCGTCACGGTCGCCACGGCGACGGGTGTCGTTGTCCTCACGAGCTGCACGACGGTCCTCGCGAGCCTTCATCATTGGAGATGGCTCGGTAACTGGGCCTGAAGTGCGGATGACTAAGTTACGGATTACAGCGTCGTTGAAACGGAAGTTGTTCTCAATGCTGTCAATAGCCTCTTGCTCAGCCTCTACGTTCATTAAAACGTAGTGTGCCTTGTGAAGCTTTAAGATAGGGTAAGCAAGCTGACGACGGCCCCAATCCTCAAGACGGTGAATCTTGCCGCCAGTCTTCTCGATCTCGCCCTTGTAACGCTCGATCATGCCTGGTACCTGATCTGACTGATCTGGGTGAACCAAGAAAATGATTTCGTAGTGACGCATGAAATGCCCCTTACGGTAAAAGTCTAAAATTTTCAGTCGTATTTTAGACAAGGAAGCTGATGTAGCATCCCTTCATGAGTATGCTTACATGACTGAAGTGCGTTGTATTCTACCTGATTTTGGCCGTAATGCAAGATATAAATCACATTTTTTAGCAAGTTCCAGCCTACAACAGCCCCGATGCGTAAAAACCATCATATACAAGCCATTTTAAAAAAGATCACAGCCTTAAGATCGCCACAAGATCTTGCCACTTACACCCAAAAGATCTTAAAAACTCACCAAGATCACTGCAAACTAACATCTGTAAGCAAGCAAAATACGCTTATAAGATCATAAGATCTTAAATCTGTTAATTGCTCCGACCTCGTTTGACAGACTTTAACTTTAAGCCTTACCCCCAAAATAACATTACCTAAAAACAACAAAGCCGCCTTATGTGACTAAGACGGCTTAAGAAATAACAATCTAAACTTACACCTTGCCTAATACAGGCATAGTGACCTTAGTTTAGCTTGCTTAATTATTTAGCAGAACGCTGACGTACTGCCTCAAAGACAGCAATACCAGCTGCTACAGATACGTTGAGTGAATCTACACCCTCTGCCATAGGAATCTTGGTTAAAGCGGCGCACTTTTCACGAGTTAAACGACGCATGCCACTATCTTCTGAGCCCATAACGATAGCAAGGCCACCGTTAAAGTCGGTCTCATAAATAGTCTGCTCAGCGCTACCATCCATACCAATGCAGCGGATTGAGCGCTCTTCAAGATCGTCCATTACGCGAGCTAAGTTGGTGATAGCAAAGAAAGGTACAGCACTAGCAGCACCTGCAGCAGCCTTACGTGCAGCAGGGTTTAAGCTTGCTGACTTGTCCTTTGGCACGATAACACCATGGCAACCACCAGCCCAAGCAGAACGCATTACGGCACCTAAGTTTCTAGGATCTGTAACGCCATCTAAGATCACGAAGAATGGAACTTCTTGCTTTTGCTCAAGCTCATCTAAGTAATCTAAAAGATCTTGCTCATTCTTAGGAGGAGTAGCCTTCATCTCAATGATGATGCCCTGATGCACACCGCCTTCGGCCTTCTCATCAATGAAGTGGCGCATAGCAGTCTGAGGCACGATACCGTAGATGGACAGATCACGGATCAGTTTACTAATACGCTTGTCATCTTCACGTCCCTTTACTACCCATGCAGAAAGGATCATATCTGGAGAGGTTTCGATAGCCTGCTCTACAGCGCTGATGCCATAAACAAGCTCACGATTGCGACTCTTCTTTTGCAGTTGCATTAATTACATTCCTAACAAAACGCATGAAGGGGCCAAGCACTACTTATCCCCTTTTAAAAACAGTTTGCTCAAGGCAGCGCATCAATCCATCGCCCGCTCAAGCTCTAATACAAGACTACTTCTTAGTTTTTGCAGTAGTCTTTGTCTTAGCGGCTGTGGTCTTAGCCTTTGCTGCAGTGGCCTTGCTTGCAGTAGCCTTTGCCTTGGTGGCAGTGGTCTTTGCTGCACTGGCCTTATTTGCAGTAGTAGCCTTTGCCTTAGTAGCGGTGGTCTTTGCTGCACTGGCCTTGGTTGCAGTAGTAGCCTTTGCCTTAGT
>NZ_AXWV01000013.1 GCF_000482845.1 Anaerobiospirillum succiniciproducens DSM 6400 | reverse complement strand
ACTGCAACCAACGCAAAAGTTACTGCCTCTAAGGCGGCTACCAAGAGCACTGCAGCCAAGGCAAAAGCTACTGCTACTAAGGCGGCTACCAAGAGCACTGCAACCAAGACAAAGGCTACGGCCACTAAGGCGGCTACTAAGAGCACTGCAACCAAGGCAAAAGCTACTGCCACTAAGGTAGCTACCAAGAGCACTGCAACCAAGGCAAAAGCTACTGCTACTAAGGCAGCTACTAAGAGCACTGCAGCCAAGACAAAAGCTACGGCCACTAAGGCTGCTACTAAGAGCACTGCTACCAAGTCAAAAGCAGTTAAGGCAGAGGCTAGCAAGGTAGCTAAGAGTGCTAAGGCTAGTGCTCCAAAAGTGAAGGCTGTAAAGGCAAGTGCGGCTAAGGAAACTAAGGAAAAGGCTGTTAAAGCAAAGGCAAGTGCTTCTAAAGATACCAAGGAAACTAAGATTAAAGCTACAATAGCTTCATCGAAGGCTGCTAAAGCAAAAAATAGTACAACAAAGGCATCCACTGCCAAATCTGCTGCTAAGAAGGCAGCAAGTGGATCAAAGGCTAAAGCTGAGGAGAAAGTTGTGGTTAAAGCATCGATGGCTGATGCAAATAAGATCAATCGTAAGATGTTGGCTCCTGTTGATAGCAAGCGCGAGATTGTGCGCAAGGCTGAGCCAAGCAAGGGAGTTGAGAAGGAATTTGCCGATATCACTCTGTTAAACAAGGAAGAGCGTTTTGAGGTAATGCGTCTTTTAGAAGAGCAAAACCCAAATCCAAAGAGTGAACTGAACTTCAATAACTCTTTTGAGCTTTTATGTGCAGTAGTGTTATCTGCTCAAGCAACTGATGAGTCAGTAAACAAGGCTACTCCAGCACTCTTTAAGGCAGCTCCAGATGCCAATAGCATGGCTGCATTAGGCGCTGATGGCATTGCTCCATATATTCAGAGCATTGGTCTGTGGAAGAATAAGGCTAAGTTCTTAGAAAAGCTCTCCAAAGAGCTCGATGAGAAGTATGATGGCAAGGTTCCTGAGACCATGGAGGAGTTAATTGCTCTGCCAGGTGTGGGCTCCAAGACTGCCAAGGTAGTTTTAAATGTTGCTTTTGGTAAGCCATACTTAGCTGTAGATACTCACGTATTCCGTGTGTGCAGCCGCATTGGTCTGTGCTTAGGCCACTGCCCTGGTGATGTAGAGAATAAGATTCCTCCTCTTATTGATGAGCGCTTCATGAAAGAGGCTCATCACTACTTACTGCTCCACGGCCGCTATAACTGCACCGCACGTAAGTTTGAAGATCACTGTGCTAAGTGCGTAGTTGCTAAGTACTGCAAGCACAACTACTAAAAGCTTACACAAATATCCTGTACCTTTAAGCGCCGCCTCAATTGCTGCCATTAGTCTCTTTGAGACGAACTCATCATGGCGCTACATGTACAGAGACAAAAATGCCAGCATAAAGCTGGCATTTTTTATGGCAATCCTAAATGGAATTTAGGAAAGCTTGATGCGGAATGGAATGTGAGTGTTTGGAGTGATATTAGCCTCGAAGTCAGCCCACATATCATGCTCATCACTATCGGTGATCTTAGCGCGGATGAAGTCGCCTTCCTTAACGATGGCATCCTTTGGAGTGTTCTCGATAGTTACTACACCGTCGATATCCGGAGCCTCGTACTTAGTACGGCAGATCATTACACCCTCATCGGTGATGGTGTCGACGATCATGTCAAATGACTTGCCCACACGCTCACGGAGCTTATGAGCTGATACTTCAGCCTGAGCTTCCATGACTAAACGAGCACGTTCTTGACGAACTTCAACTGGAACTACGCCATCGTAATCATTAGCCTGAGCACCTTCAACATCTGAGTATGGGAATGTACCGACGCGATCAAGACGGGCTTTCTTAATGAAGTCGATGAGGTTTTCAAAGTCCTGCTCTGTTTCACCAGGGAAGCCAGTAATGATGTTAGAGCGGATAGTTAAGTCAGGGCAGATCTCACGCCACTCATTGATACGCTCTAAGGTGCGCTCAATATTGCCTGGACGCTTCATTCTCTTTAGTACCGGAGCTGAGGCGTGCTGCAGCGGTACGTCTAAGTATGGAAGGATGATGCCATCGCGCATGTATGGGATGAGCTGATCAACGATCTTGCCTGGGTAGACGTAGTGCAGACGGAACCAAGGACGTGGATTTACCTTAGATAAACCATCGCATAAAGTTAAGATATTGCTGCCATCCTTAAGATCGCTACCATAGTCAGAAGTGTCTTGTGAAATGATCATAATTTCACGTACACCACGAGCAGCTAAATCATTTGCCTCGTAGAGGATGTTTGGAATTGGACGGGATCTTAAGGTGCCACGTAAATCTGGAATAATGCAGAAAGAACAGTGGTGACGACAGCCCTCGGAGATCTTTAAGTAGCTGTAATGCTTTGGAGTAAGGAGTACACCGGAGGTTGGTACAGACTGACGTGCAATTGCAGGAGGCTCACCTACGAGCTTTTCAATGGAGCGCAGCACAGCAGCACGACGGCCAGGGCCGATAACGTCAGCTACATCAGGATATTGCTCTAATACTTTCTCTTTATTAGCACCCATGCAGCCCATTACGATAACTTGAGAGCATTGCTGCTTAGCATCGTAAATTGCCTCAAAGGACTCCTGAACTGCTGGCTCAATAAAGCCGCAAGTGTTGATTACCACTACGTCAGCTTCGTTAAAGTCATTCTCTAAACGATAGCCTTTGGCAAGGAGTACTGAGATGAGGCGCTGAGAATCAACTAAGTTCTTTGGACAACCCAAAGAGACAACGCCAATGCGAGGGATATGATTGGAGCGAGATCCTGTCATGAAAAAAGAACTTCCTGAAATAATGCAAAAGCCTAATTGTGCTAGCTCATATGACTAGCTATCAAGCAAAAGCACATGGAGGCACTGATGCGCACAAAGACTCTAAAAAATGCAGCATGTTGTGCCCATTAAAGTGTTTGTGCGCAGCAGCGCTATAAAGTGGGAGGTACTAGCAACTAGTACAAAAGGCGATTTGTTCACTTAGGCGTGAACAAAAACAAGGCACCACTAAAGGTGCCTGTGCTCTGATGCATGTTTTCATGCATAAAGCAAAGCCATACATAAGATGGCCTTGCTAAAAGGCAGTAGCCTTTAGAGTTCCATTAGGCCTTGAAAGCCTGCTCTAAGTTAGGAACAACCTGCTTCTTACGGCTCATAACACCTGGCATCCACATCTCGTCAGAAACCTGAGTGTTTAAAGCCTTAGCAATGAGTTCACCGTTGTCAGAGCACATCATGAGCTCGGAACCTTCCTTCATGATGTCAGTGATAACTAAAACTGCAGAGTGACGACCTTCTGCCTTAACCTTGTTTAACTCATCCTGTAACTGAGCCTTTAACTCTGGAGTGATTAAGGATAAGGAAACGAGCTCGAGCTGACCGATGCCAACCTTGTTGCCGGACATATCGAAGTCCTTGAAGTCACGGAAGATAAGGTCACGTGCACTTGCGCCAGCTAAGTTGCTCTTAGCCTTGAACATTTCCATACCAATATCTAATGGATTGTCTACGCCAGCGATCTTAGCTAAGTCAGCAACAGCCTTCTTGTCAGCCTCAGTGCAGGTTGGGCTCTTGAATAAGACGGTATCTGACAGAATAGCGCACATCATGGCACCAGCAAGCTTAGGATCGATGGAAACGCCGTAGATGTCGTGCAGCTCCTTAATTACAGTGTTGGAGCAGCCAACTGGCTTGATGAAAACCTCAACTGGAGAGTCAGAGGTTACGTCACCTAACTTGTGGTGGTCGATAATGCCGAGAAGCTTGCACTTTGCAAAGTCATCAGGAGCCTGAGCCAGATCAGAGTAATCTACTAAGTAAACCTCTTCGCCAGCAACTGAAGTTACAACCTCAGGAGCGGTAAGGCCGAAGCGCTCAAGAACAAAAGCAGTCTCAGGAGCAGGCTTGCCCTGGGCACCGGTCTTAACATCAATACCGCGACCGCGATATAAGTTAGCAGCGGATAAAGCAGAAACGATGGAATCGGTATCAGGGTTCTTGTGGCCTAAAACTAAAGCGGTCATGTGTATCCTCTATTGAACAAGAATAATTCTCTGAGCACAGGTGCAGCCGTTAAGCGCAAATAAGGATACTTGATGAAAACATCATGACAGATCCTTTAGCACCCACAAATAAAAAGCGCGTTTTTTCGCACTTGAACACAAGCTGACTACTTAAAGTCACATTTGAATTTGTAAGGGGGCTTTGCCACTTATACATTCACAAGATTTACACGGCTTCCCTGAAATCTATGCAATTTTAGCACAAGACTAAGGTGCAATCGTCAGAAATGGAAATTTTAGCAAAGTACTTATGATGAGTATTAGCGTTTGCAAAAAATACTCATAGAGCCGATGTATAAGAGACTTTGCTAGTATACAAGTGCGCAAAAGCTCTTAACAGCCGGCAAAATACAGCGCTTAGATGCATATGTGCGCCGCTCGTTTTGCATGGTGGGCATATGTGTGCGCCGCTTGCTTTGAAGTGGTGGCATATGCGTGCGCTGTCTTGTTTAGCTCAGATTGACATATGTGTACGCTGTACTGTTTTGCAGTGGAGGGCATATGTGTGAGCTGTGTTGTTTTGCAGTGGGGAGTTCACTAAGCAAGCGTGTGAGTGATGATATAATCACGGCCATGAAGCCTTTATTAAGATACATAAGCCCAGTTGTTTGCGGTGCAATTGCGCTTTCATATGTAAATACTCCGCAATCTGTAACCGAGAATAACTCTAGCGCTACCAACAGTGCTAAGAGTGCAGCTTTTATTGCGCTTGAAAAAGCTAACACTCAGAGTGGAGCTACTAGTTTTTCGCTCATTAGTACAGCTCATGCCGACGTAATTGCTCCAATGGCTCCACCAGAGCTTTCTGATACTTTGACTGACTTTAGAACCAAAGAACAGATCAATGAGCAAATCTACATCGAAGGTAAAGCAGATCCAGAAAACTCATTGAATATTCCAACCGTGCCTGGTGACCTTGAGTCTAAAGTTATGCGTATGAGCGCTAACTATCAGGCGCAGTATGAGATTGCTGTACCTCGCAACGGTACTTCCATCATTAGATTCTATGACCTCAATGGTTATCCAATGGAGGTTGTCTCAACCCGCCTTGAGAACCAGGGCTTTACTGCTGAGACCACTGCATCGCCATCTGAGCTGATGATTAGACAGTTCCAAGGTGCGTCCACTACTATTTTGCAAGCCAAGCTTAAGGGCATTAATCGTAACTTTATCTTTACCTTAAAGCCTTTAACCTTAGTTAACCAAACTCAATCAGTGCGTACCTTAATTACTTCTATGACGGTACCTTTCTATGTTGAGGGTAATGTCTATATTCAGCCTGAACCAGTCAAGTTTGACCAGCCTAATCCAAATGCCAAGGCCATCAACTTTGACAAGGTCAACCAAGAGCACCTCACCATGGACATGATTGAGGCTGCAGCTGTGGTGATGCCTCTTAGCAAAGGCGAAGAAGAAAAGGCCCGCAAGGTCTTAAACGAGATCGTCAAAGAGCAGCGCAAATAGCCTAAGCTCGATTAAAGCAAATAGCACCAAGCTGATATGCCTTAGAGCAATCGGCAAGCGCTGATATAGCTTTAAAGGCAAATAGAGCCATCGGCATGGGCTGATATAGCTTTAACCTCATCTTATTGAGGCTTCATAAGAGCACAACAGCAGCGCTCAAAATGAGTTGCTTGGTTGTGATGATGACTCGTATCTAAACCATCTTAAGACCTCTAAAGTTAGTGTCTATTGAGTAAGGATTGCTTATGAGATTGATGCAAATCATGATTGCTAGCCTTGTGCTAAGCCTGAGCATGTTTACCTCAAATGCAATGGCAGCCAAGATGTCTTGTGATGTGCAGGGTCATTGGCGCGATGTAGCTTATAAGAAAGCACCCATGGATCGTTACGAGTCATTAAAGTCATGTATTGCTTGGACAGCCTATCAGTTTGATTTGCCAGAAGAGCTTTTGTACTCAATTTTGTATGTTGAGCGCGGCCCGCTCAATGGCAAATGCGGTACAAATAGAAACGGCACTCAAGATTGTGGTCCTGCACAGATTAATGATGTGCGTATTAGTGAGTTAAAGCAGTTTAATCTCAACAAGAGCGTCATTAAGTCAAAGCCTTGCCACAACATTTGGGCGATGGGCTACTTAGTGCGCCGTGAAATTGAAAAGGCCGGCGGTAATATTTGGACAGGTGTGGGTAACTATCACTTCCACTATAGTGTGAATAAAGCCGTGCATGACCGCTATGTCGAGCGCATCCGTAATGCTTGGGCAACATTAGTGAACACCACTTACGACTACTGCATCGAAGAAGATAAGTAATCTTACGCAAGATAATCCCATTCAATCATGACCTTGGCTCCACAAGCCAAGGTTCATCCCCAAACAGCCAAGGCCCATAGAGCAAAGCCTCACAATCAAATCATCTTAGCCGTTTCACCATAACAAAAGGCTAGATATCAAAGCAGCTCAAGACCTTCCTCTCGTGCAAAACTCAAGCGCTGCATCTATGAGCCTGCACAAGTTTTTTCTTAAGATCAGCTAATAGATCCGTTTACCACTTCTTGGTGCTGATGAGCCCCTTTCTGCGCAAACATGAAAAGAGCAAATGGCTTATATGTATTGTTGGTGTATTTTCTACCTTGCTTTAGATAGATGGGCTTGGTGCAAAACGTAAACTGCTCAGAGTGTAACTATGGTTCAATCGCAATAAGAACAGGTCTAAGTGATCGTTGTTGCTCATGTATTAAGCCGTTTTGCTATGAGCATGCTAAAATATAAAGCCGTCAGGCTAAAGGATCGGGCATTTACACGTCCTTTAGTTGTTGAGCTAAACTCTCATACCATGTATGTACTTAAGGCCGTCATAGCTGAGGCGCAAGTTTAAAGCGTCACGCTCTGTGCTTTTTCTTTGTCATCATAAGTTTTGAAAAACGCTCAATAATGGCAATAAGATAGAGGCATACAAACAGCCTGAAAAGGAAAACGGAGACTTAAGGTGCGAAAACTTAAGAAGATTTTAGTGGTCATTGAGCCAAAGCAAATGCGCCAAGTAGCTTTAGAGCGCGCTATGGCTTTAGCACAGGCGGCTGGCAAAGATAGACGTAAGATTATCGCTGTTATGCCAGTTTCTGAGATGACTCCTGGTATTCCATCAGTGCTTTCTGTAGAGTCTAAAGAAGATATTAACGCTGATGTAACTGCCAAGAGTGAAAAGTGGCTTAAGTCATATCTGTCTATACATGCTATGGGATATGACGTTGAGACTCGTATCATCAGCTCCAAGAATGTGGGTAAGCAAATTACTCAGATGGCCCGGGATGAAGCTGTAGATCTTCTCATCAAGGCTCATGAAGTGCACGGCATGTTTGATAGCGTGTTATTCACTCCACTTGATTGGCAGCTGCTCCGTCATGCTCCTGTACCAGTGCTCATTGCCAAAGATCATATCTGGCATCCAACTGGCATTATTGCAATTGCACTTGATCTTTCTGATCCAGAAGATACTGAGCTTAAGATGCTCAACGTACGTCTGTTGCGTGAGGCTCAAGAGGTATCTCGTATCATGCATTGCAAGATTCACATTCTCAATGCTATTCCTCCAATCCTGCCGCCAGCAGCTATTGACCTGCCAGGCTTTACGCCTGATCTTTTAGGCGATGCAGCATTAAAAGAAGGCTGCAAGGCAGTGTTGTCATTTGCTGCACGTCATAAGATTCCAGCTGAGTATTGTCATATTCGCGAAGGTCAGCCAGATGATGTAATCCCGACCTTATGCGCTGAGCTCAACCCAACTGCTCTGTTTATTGGTACTTCTGCACGTAAGGGTATTGCAGTAGCTTTAGCAGGCAACATCTGTGAGCGCGTAGTAGATGAGCTCGATTGCGATTGCGCTGTGATTACTCCAAAGGCAGTAATTGAGCGTATTCCAGTAAGCTCTGAGGCTGTAACTGAATAGATTAATAAGCTTATCAAGCTAAGGCCTCATGAAGGCCTAGTAAAACTAAGATAAGGCAGCTTTAACAAGCTTAAGATGCTTGTAGCTGCCTTTGTTGTTTGTGCGCTCTAGTTTTTGATTCTCACTTTGCTGATGTTTTTGCCTTCCATGTGCTAAACTTATGGCCCGATTTTTTTGCCGATCCTCCTTGAGTCGCATGTATTGCGATTAACAAGACAGGCTCTCAAGTCAGCCTGAGATCGGATTAGTAAGACGCCGAAAAGCGAAAGTACTTACATCATCAAGATGGGTGCTTACGCTTTTCAAGTGCAGCGCCATTAGAGGAATTAACAAGTGCGTGATGACAACGATCTGCCATCTAAAGCAGATGAATATGGCCGTAAGGTAAGTCCTTATTTCAATATCGAGGACAAAGAGGCTAAGTACAAGGCAGATAAGCTCTTTAAGCGTCTGCGTCGTAAGGTAGGTCATGCCATTGGTGATTACGGCATGATTGAGCCAGGCGATAAGATCATGGTATGTATTTCAGGTGGTAAAGACTCCTATGCCATGCTTGATCTGCTGCTGTCCATCAAGCGCTCTGCTCCAATTCCATTTACCTTAGTTCCTGTACATATTGATCCAGGCTTCCCAGGTTCTCCTGAGGGCGTAGTAGAGGGGCACTTACGTAAAGTAGGTTTAGATTTCTTCTGCTTAAAGAAGCCAGTTTATGAAATTTCCAAGGCCAAGACTGCAGAGGGCACTCGCCTGTGCTCTATTTGCTCACGTATGCGTCGCGGTTTCTTATACTCCATCGCTCGTGAGATTGGTGCTAATAAACTTGCTTTAGGCCACCATCGTGATGATGTCTTAGCGACTTTCTTTTTAAACCTGTTCTACTCAGGCATTATGAAGACCATGCCGCCAATTCTTCGTAATGATAACGACGATCTCACTGTGATTCGTCCACTGGTGTACTGTAAGGAAAAAGATCTCACCACCTTATCTAAGCTCAAGGAGTATCCAATCCTGCCAAAGGGCTTATGTGGCTATGGTGAAAACGAAGAGCGTGCTGCCATGCTGCGCATGATTCGCGCTTGGGAAAAGGAATATCCAAAGCGTCCAGATATCATCTTTAAGGCGCTCAAGAACGTCGTTCCATCCCACCTCTTAGATCGCAACCTCTTTGACTTTACCAAGATCTCAGACGGTCCAAAGGTTAAGTAGCAACAGCTTCTAAACCGATAAAAGCCTATGTACCGACACGGCGCATAGGCTTAAGCCAAGATGGCCCCTCATTGCTGATATCATTTAACTGCAAAGCTCATCTTTTGCCGCCGCAGTGGCTAAAGCATCCTTCCTACAATCAACTTGTCGTAATTCTCGTTGCCTAAGATCTTAGAGTGTAGATACTAAGATATTGTCATAGCTACGTATTGAGATCGCAGTTCATGGATGAACCTGCATCGCCATTTATTTACTTTTGTGTCTACAAGCTGATGTTGAGAAAAACAGTAAACTCACCATGAGCAATAGCCTCTATAATATTTAGGTTAGATGAGGAGTTTTATTGCTATGCCGCTATACGATAAGAGCTTTTTTGATAAGGACAGTGCCAAGAATCCTAATGAGACTTTAGAGAATTTGGTCTCGCTAAAAGAATGTATTGTAGACATTACTGCTCATGCAATTTCAGAGTTTGCTGCCCGCAAAATCTCTCTAGACGAGCTTGATGAGCGCCTTAAGGAATTAGAGGGTACTCAAGAGTCATTTGAAGATGAGGATTGCTCTTGTGATGATTCTGCTCTTACATCAGATGATGCATGTGATGATGAGCCACAATGCGCTGCTCATATGAGTATGGAGGCAAGAGCTAGTGCGATTCGAGCAACTTTAAGACAATCACGTCTTATTGCCCATCAGATGCTGCAAGATTGGATCTTAGTTGATGGCTCTGATGCGGATATGCCGGTTTTTGCACAAGATGAGCTTGCTGCAGGACTCAATAACAATCTGTTCATGGAGCTCTTTGTGCTACCTGAAGCATTCGTGCAAATGGTAACTAAGAATATGTACTCCATTGTTAATGGCCTCAACTATTTAGGCCATGAGCTTATTTATCTTGCGCAATCTAAGTACGGTAGCGCTGATGCCATAGTCGCAGCAGGTATTGATCTTGAGGCGCTTGAAGAGTGCGCACTAATGCTCAATAACTTTGATGAGAGTGCTACTACAGATTTAAGTGCGCTAAGCTTCTCTGACTTATGTTTCGATGCCGCTGAGTATTTAGATTGTGCAGCTAATAGCCTGCGTATTCTTGGCAAGGTCGCGCTTAACTTAAAGAACTGTTCATAAGTACTGCTCGTAATTTTTCATACATGTCTTAGCGTGTATGATTGCACTCCTGAATTTGGGAGTATGCGCTATTGCTGATATGATCAGTAGCTACGCAAATTAGTGATCAATTAGTGGGGACAACATGTCTGAGTGGTTAGATGTACTCAACGAAGAACAACGTACTGCGGTTGAAATCACCGAGGGTTATGTGTGTCTTCACGCGGGTGCAGGTACTGGTAAAACCAAGACTCTGACCTATCGCTATGCCTATTTAATTAGTGAATACGGTATCTCACCACGATCTGTGTGGTGCGTAACCTTCACTAACAAAGCTGCAGCCGAGATGAAGGAGCGTGTGAAGGCTCTGTGCGGCAATGCTATTGGCAATCCATTTATCACTACATTCCACGGCTTTTGCGCTAGCTTTTTGCGTGAAGAGATCAGTGTTTTAGGCTGGCCTAAGACGTTTACCATTGCCGATGTTAACGATGTTAAAGAGATCTTAAGACCTCTGTACAAAGAGTGCGACATCAATGGTAAGGAGCTCAACTTACGTAAGGCTTGGGAGTTTATTGACTCTACTAAAGAGACAAAAGACTACATCCCTGATTTTGTTGGCGATGACTCTTCAATCTTGCTCAATCGCTCTAGCAGCGCTACAGAAGATACTTTAAAGCTCTATTGGCGCTATCTCTTTGCCCAAAGAAGTACATATACTCTCGACTTTGATGATCTCATCTTACTCACGCTGCACATTTTAAAGAACTTCCCTGAGGTCAGACAGCGTTGGCAAGAGCGTCTTGAATATATCTTGGTAGACGAGTTTCAGGATATCGATAGAGATCAGTATGAGTTAGTGGAGATCTTGGCAGGTTTTAATCAAAACCTCTTTATCGTGGGCGATCCTGATCAGACCATCTACTCTTTTAGAGGTGCTCGCGTCGAGTACTTTAAAGGCTTTGTTGACGCTCATGCTGACGAAGATGGCGTGCAATTACATCTGACTAAGAACTATCGCTCTCAAGGCAATATTCTGCAGGCTGCCTACTCGGTGATCTCAAATAATTTAGATCCTGAGCGCCTGCCTTTAGAACCAATGCGTGGTGATATTACCTTAGACGATATGGTCAGCGTAATTGATCCAAATTATGAGCCTGATGAAGAGTTAAGTAAGGAAGTAGCCAGAGAGATTCAAAATAAGTCCTATTTAGGCAACGCTGCGAATCGTAATGTACCTGCAGCTTTAGCTCAGCCTGAGCAAACTCTCTATTACGATCCAACTCAAGATGAGAGCTACGAGTCACCATTTGGTGATGAGGACTTTAGCTCTATTTTTGAAGATGATTGTGATGAGGTCATACCTGAGGAGTTTAGTACTCAGGTGGGCAAGCCTATGTACGATAGGCTCAAGAAAACCGTCGGCTACAAAAAAGAAAATAAGCTGCGTCGTGTGGGCATCAACTTCGATGCTAATGATGAGTCAAGTTATGCATCTACAGGCAACTTAGATGGCAGCAATACCGATCTTGCTAACGCCTCCTTTGCTAACCTTGGCAGCCAAGATCAAGAGCATAATGCCCCTCATACCGAGAACTACTTTCCACCAATTGGTACTGCTACTACCAAAGCACGTGGCCGCTATGGTGCGCAGCAAGAAAGAGACAATTACTATAAGAAAAACAAGCCTAAGAGTGTGCATACACTCAAGCCAATCGTGGCTCATGCTGGCAATAGCTTTATTGAGGCAAAGTTTGTTGGCAGAACGATTAAGGATATTCAAAGTCACGATCCTGAGGCTAGCATTGCCGTCTTATACCGCTCGCACTTTATTGCTCTCATCTTAGAGCAAGAGCTCGCGGCACGTAAGATTGTCTACAATATGGTGGGCGATCTGAGCTTCTTTGATCGCAAAGAAATTCGTGATGTTATCGCTTATGTACGTCTGAGAGTAAATCTTGATGATGATGTAGCCTTTAGACGTATTGCTAATGTGCCGCCACGTCGCTTTGGTAAGAAGCGTATGGAGCGCTTAGAAGAGATTGCGCGTAATCATCGTTGCTCTTTATACCGTGCCTTGAGCATGGCCATTGATGATCCTTTCTTAAACCCAGGCAATAATATGAGCAAGTTCATCGAGATGATGAACAAGCTTGCCTCAGCTCCATTCCGTAGTCCAAGTGATGATTTAGAGATCATCTTAAATGACTCTGGCTATGATGAGTTTTTAAAACAATCTGGTGAAGACGAGCGTTTAGAAAAGCTCGCTAGCTTAAGAACCTATTTAAGCGACTTTAAGAAGAATCATGACGATGATGTAAATCTAGCCGACTTTATCGGACAGATTGCACTCATGAACTCGCTCGATGCTAATCAAGGCATTGCTCCAGTGAGCCTGATGACCGTGCACAACGCTAAGGGCCTAGAGTTTGATTACGTCTTTGTGATTAGTCTTAATGAGTCCATCTTCCCAACTAAGAACTCCATTAACGAGCAGAATGTTGCTGAAGAACGCCGCCTCATGTACGTGGCTATGACCCGTGCCTGTAAGCAGCTATTCTTAGTTGAGGCCGGTGGTGAGCTCTTAAACCGTGCTAAGAAAGAAAGGTACACTCGTGAGCCATCTCGTTTTATCGGTGAGCTAAAAGATCAAGACTTCATCAGTATTGGTAAGGCCCCAGAGAAGGTTATAAAGCAGCAGGCTGTTACTCACTCAAGTTACAATCCTGATCTACTGCAGGTCGGTGAGCGCTTCCATCACAAGATCTTAGGCTATGGTCATGTACTTGAAGTTAGAGTAGTTGAAGGTGAGTATGTCGTTTGGTACGAGAAGCTTAACAAGCAGCGCACCTTATCATTCTCGCACTCCTCCAAGATCGAGCGTCTTAGCGGTAAAGAGGCCAAAGCCAAAGCTATCCCTCAAGTTATCGCCCCACGCCGACAACTAGCCGCATCGCAGGCCCCAACCCAGGCTATAACCCCAGGCTTTTCAAATCAGCCAAGCCAAGCCCAAGCCTACGGTCAAGCACAAGCCCAAGCCTACGGGCCAGCACAAGCCTATAGCCAAGCACAAGGCAATAGCCAAGGCAACGGCCCAGTACCACCTCAAGGCTATGGCTATGGTTATAACCAAGAACCAGGCTATGGCCAAGATAACGGCTATGGAACGATTGCAGAAAGTGGTTATGGCATGCCAGCAGAAAAGGGCTATAACCAAGCTGCAAACGGTTATGGTCAGGAGCAGTATCAGAACCATAGCGCTGATGGTACTAACTCAGAGCATTGTGCAGCTGAGACGGTAGCATTCGAGGATGAGGATCATGGCTCTGAGCCAAGTGAGCCATATGCCTCTTATGAGTCAGCAAGCTCGCCTTTTGCTAAAGAAAGTGATTCTCCATTTGGTGATAATCCTTTTGCCGAAGAGGAAGATGAGAATGGCTCCATGAGCGTATCTCAGTTCTTAAATTGCTTGGAATCTAACCAAAGTGAGCAAGTAGGCAAACCTAAGGCTGCTGCAGACAATCAAAGAGCATACTCTAGAGCACGTGCTCCAAGAGCCAATAACTCTGAGCCATATGCTAATGAAGCTACACAAGATATTTATGCGGCTGCAAATGCAGCAGATGGTGATGGAGCCTATGCACATCAAGATCAGCGCAGAGTAGATCCAAGAGCTTTTGGACAGGGCCGAGGTGCTGCACCGGTTAGCAATGATTATGGTGGCACTCAAAATGGTGGCAATGCTTATGGTGGTGCGCAAAATGGCGGTGGGTATAGACCTAAGGGTGTTTCATCTTATGAAAGGGCCACTGAGAAGTTTAAGGATGCTGGCTACTCATATGGATTGCCGCAAGGCTTCAATCTGTATCAAGATGATGTAGATAATGATTAATAGGCGCTTGTAAGTGCGTTATTCATAACTAGAAAGGCCAGTGAGCTCATGCCTAAGCATGTTATCACCGGCCTTTGTAGTATTTGGCTCTAGCTTATTGCTTGGTTTAAGCTAGCGGCGCTCGTACTTTTGGGACTTAGTAGAGCATTCTTGTTAGGACTAGTCGAGCATTGGTTTGTGAGGGAAGAAGATCATATGGGTCTCCTTGCTCATACGTTGTCCTAAGATCGCACTGCCAATATAGGTACCAATAAAAGCACCGATAAGACCAGCTAACATTGCAGGAACAATGCTATGGCAGCCAAAGAATGGCAGTTTAAAGATCATGAAGATGGCATAGACTGAAAGTGACAATGCAATGGAGGTTAATAAACCACAGGTGTTAAAACGTCTCCAGAACATGCCCAAAATAATTGGCCATACAAAGGCACTTTCAAGACCACCAAACGCAAACAGATTTACCCACACCACAATATCCATTGGGAAAAGAGCAAGGGTAATTGCGACCACACCCATCACCATGGTGGTACCACGGGCAATGAGTTTCTCATGATAGCTAATGGCACTGCTTGAGGCATCTTTAATGAGTTCGTGCTCCTCATTTGATGCGCTCTTTTTAGCTGCAGTAGTGCTATCAGCTGCATTAGCTTCTGCTGCAGTGCTATCGGCGACAGCAGCGGCAGCGGCTGCAGATGGCTTGCTTGCAGATGCAGTGGTGCTATCGCGGTGGAGTGACTTAAATAAATCACGAATGATGGCAGAAGCAGCTGCAATTAACAGTGAGCTTACAGTACTCATGGTTGCTGCTAATGGGCCTAAGATTGTTACACCGGCAATGATCGGGTGCATCTTAGTTGCAAGCAGAGTTGGGATCACCGCATCGGTACCTGCCTTTGGCATCTCAGTAATAACCGCACGTGAGAGTACGCCAAGCATGGTCATACCGATCATCAGTGCACCACAAACTACGGTAGCGATGATCATGGACTTGTGCAGATCATGAGATGACTTATAACCCATGCAACGCACTAAGCTCTGTGGTAGACCCACAGTGGCAAAACCTACTAAGACCCATGATGAGAACAGTAAGCCTAAAGAAAGATTGCCGCCAGCGTTAAACTCAAGATTACGGCTAATGCCAGTAGCCTCATCAATGTTTACCTTAGAAAGAGTGTCCATAATAGCAGCAATGCCACCACCTTCAGAGATGATGACGTAAGCTAAGATGAACATGCCCAGTAACATTAAAAAGGCACAGACAGCATCAGTAATGGCCACAGCTCTAAAGCCACCTGATGAGTATAAAACCGTCACCAGGGCAAAGATAATGAGACCAAAGCTGTAATCAATACCAGTAAGACCTGCAAAGATCTGAGCGCCGCCAATGAACTGACCGACGATCATGGCAGTAAAGAACAGCACCATCATCACCGCTAAGATGAAAGATACAGTGCGAGACTTAAAGCGCTCAAATAAGAGGTCGATAACAGTAAGACTATCAGTGCGGTGAGCAAGGATAGTCATTCTTTTGCCGAGCATACCTAAGATCAAGAATGCAGTAATGATCTGAGGTGCGGCAAAGACCACCCAACCAAGACCGAGATTCCAAGCAACACCTGGTCCTGAGATGAATGAAGATACAGAGCCATAGGTTGCAACTAAGGTCATCGCTAAAACGATGCCGCCTAAGTTTTGCGAACCTAAGAAATACTCTTTTTTAAAGTGAGCTGCACGATTAGCTCGATATGAAGTGATGTAGCCAATAGTTAAAAGAACGGCAAAGAAAATACCTATTGGCAGCAAAGGAAGAACGTTAGTCATGTCTTGTAAGCTACCTTTAGATAGAATTATTCTTGTTATTAGCTACAGTTAAGCCATCATCAGAGTGCTTATAGGATGGCACTTTTAGAGCCATGGACTTTAAGCAAACTTTTACTAAGAAGATAACAGCTATAACAGAGAAAGCATAACCACCAAGGCAGCTTAGAACAAACCACAAAGGTAGATGCAAGAGAGTGACTGAAGAGTCGTGGGTGAAGAAGATAGACAGCCAGAACACTAAAGTTACCACTACAGCTGCAATAAAAGTGTAGAGGGCTTCAGCATCTAACTGCTTCATTTGAGAAGCGTATTGCTCAAGATCGAATGCGCCATGATGTGCAACATCAGAGGCATTGCTCTTGAGAATATCATTTCGGCTCATAAGAATCCCTTATTTTGCCTAGATCGACGATAGAGCATATCGTCTAAGGTAAGTGGTCGCTCGTTCACTTAGCCTTTAGTTAGCGGCACCTCCCCTAGTTATCGCCCGCCTCTTAGCTCAAGGCAATAACACGTCTATAGCTTCACAACAAGCTCAAACCCTGTACCGCAAGGGCATGAAGCTAGCCCCTAAACACGTGGCGTCGTAAATAAACTCCTTACCGCCATCGCCTAGAGACTGCGCAATTATGCCAAAAAGAACACGCAAAAGCACATCAATTGTGCAATTATTTAACAATAATCGGCAAAACTTAACAAAGTTTGCCTAATTTGCACAAGCAGCTATCCACAATTTTAGCGGTCACCTCGTGCAGGCAAGGGCTCATCATCGCATCAAAACAAAGTGGCAGTGCAATCCCAGCGCAAGCCCAAGTTCCAGCTCAAGCTCAAGTTACTGCCCAAGCCCAAGCCCAAGCCCAAGTTACTGCTCAAGCTCAAGTTCCAGAGCGAGCCCAAGTTCCAGCTCAATCTCCAGAGCATAGCCGGAGCCAAACTCCAGCTCCAGCTCAAGGCTATGTCCAAGGTTAAGCCTTTGGCGAATATGGATGACCGTAGCCTGCGAGCATGATGACATAGACAAAGCCTGCGCGTTTAGCCTCATTGCACCAGAGCTTAGAGTAAGCAAATGGCTCCTTTTGATGGTTAGCTAAGGCCTCATTGGCGCGGCGCTCATCTGAGTTTAAGGTGTCTTGGTATGTCCAAGTGGCAATATTACTAATAAACAAGCCATCAACTAACTCCACATTGTATTTAATCATGGCATTGAAGATTGGATTCTTTTGCGACAAGCGACCAATGATGCATGGGCTTGATTGTTCATCTTTTTGATGGAGGATATAGCACACAAACTGTTCTTGGAAAGAGCGTGGGCTATAGCCATTGATGCCATTGTTAACGCGTACTAATTGCAGCATCACACTGTCATTGCGCTTAACGAAATTGCGGATGTAATCGTTGATGCCAAAGTTATTAGCTTGCGCTGTAAAGCTTATGAAATAGTGATCTAATTGCGGCTGTTTTTCACTAAATTGTGAGACTTGTTCGCGCTCGTAGATATAGCGACGATTTTCATCTAAAGCTTTTTCACGATCGGCCTTAAAGGCGCGTAAGTACTTGCGAGCACGGGTGTATGCCACATAGTACAGACGACGCTCTTCTTCAAAGTCAGCAAGCTCATCATCAAAGAGCGGAATAGTTTTCGCTGCTTGTGCGGCGCTAGCTGCGTCTTTATAGTTTGAGCGCTTGAAGCCATGCAAATTAGAGACGTTCATATGCTCACTCAGAGGCAGCGGAGCAAAGGTAGGTACGACCATTACTAAGTCGAACTCTAAGCCCTTAACCTTGTGCATAGTAGTCATTACGACTTGCAAGCCCTCATCTTGACCACTATCGTGTCCTAAAATACGCTTAGAACCATAGCGCTCATAGAGTTTGAAGATCTGACCACCATCATCACTGCCTAAGATATCTACATAGTACTCATAGAGATCTTCAAAGTGTACTTTGCCATCTTGCTCATCAATTGAGTCAATAAAGCTCAGTACTGTGCAATAAGCAATGTCGAGCAGCACCTTATCCCACAGCGGGAACATTTGCATTAAATATATGCACAGCTCCTTAATCTCTTGAGCTGTACTCTTGTTTTGCTCAAGTGAGCTCTCCTCAGAAGTTACAATTAGATCATCGCTAATGCAGACACGCTCTCTATTTTGATAGATATAGTTGGCGATCTCATAGAGTTCACGTTCTCTAAACCACGCAAGTGAGCTACCACCCTGAATATGCAAATGCACATAGTCTGGAATGCTGTTCTTGATCTTGCTTAAGCCGCGATAAACATCGTTATTGGTTCTAAAGAGCAGTGCAATAGTCTTAATCGAGCGACGTTCACCTTCTTTGATGAGATCGTAGGCCTGTTGCTTGCGGTTATTAAGCTCAATCTCGGCACTAACCTCATCCATGATGTGCTTAAGATCGACATCCTTTTTAGACTCAGAAATTTGCCTGCGCAATACAAGCTCTTCTTGTTTTGCTCTGGCCTCAGCCTTGGCTTTTAGTTTAGCCTCAGCTTTGGCTTTTGCCTTGGCCTTAGCATCAGCCTCAGCTTTTTGCTTGGCACTTACCTTGTCCTTAGCATCAGCACTTTCATCATCCTGAGAATGGTCATCTTCAATAAAGTCAGGCAGCTCATCGTCGTCATCATCGCTTAAGAGCTTGCTAAGCGCTTTTGGGCCCTCATCAGCAATATCGCTTATTAGCTCGCTAATCGCATTTATGCTCTCATCAGCAACATCGATTATGAATTTGCTAAGCGTACTTAGGCCCTTGTCAAAAGAGTTGATTAATTCAAGGTTTGTAGTTACAAAATTTGTAGCTACAAACTCTTCAGCAGCATCGGCAGAATCATCATCGGTATCTTTGGCATCTGCGCTCGCTACTGTAGGATTCTTTTGCTCAAGGGCTAGAGGCTTAGCTTGATGGTCATCTGCGCTCGCTACTGTAGGATTCTTTTGCTCAATGGCTAGAGGCTTAGCTTGATGGTCATTGGCATTTAGCTTAAGGTCAAACTCTTGTAGTGTGCTCTTAAGGAGAGCCTCGCCTTGTTTAATGAGCTCGATAGACTCGCGGTTTTTCTTACGAGCAAACTCAAAGGTTTTCTTAAAGAGCTCGTACCATAAGTTGTTAGGATTCTCGGTAAGATCGTAAACACGGGCGTACTCATGCTTAGGCGCAAAGCTTGCGATCTTAGGATCGCTAACTGGCAAGTAAGTCTTATCCTTTAAAAACTCGGAGGCGAGTTTGAGGATGTCTGGATAAGAGCGGTAATTGCGGCATAAAGTCATGGTGACAGGCTTAAAGCGCTGTTGCAAGTAGTAATAATACGGCTCAGGACAAAGCTTAGCTGCATACTCTTGCACACTAATACGCTGATTGCTGCCATGATTATTGATGCGATCGAAACCGTAGATACTTTGATTAATATCGCCAATGGTAAACAAGCGTAAATCCTGATACTGACTGACGATGAGATTAAGCACCTGCAGACGAGTAGCAGTAATGTCTTGGAACTCATCGATCATGAGGTACTCAAGACGTGGGAATAGGCTTGTAAATTGCTGCGGCTCCAGCTGCAGGGCACTGGCAAGAGCTAACTCCCATGAGGAAGTTTCGATATCGTTTAGCTTGCCTTGCAAACAGCGTTTGGCTAAACCATGGAAGGTAAAGACCTTGATGCGACGACCAAGACGCGGCATACCAAGCTCACTAAAGAGTGTGCTTAAACGGTTTTTAAGCTCGATAACTACAGCGCGGTTATAGGCAAGTACTAAGATTGACTCAGGAGCGACGTGCTCGCGATACACTAAACGAGCTGCTCTCATGGTTAAGATGTGAGTCTTACCAGAGCCTGGACCTGCCATAACATTGATATTTTGATTAAGCGGAGCGTTATAGATCTGCCATTGCTCTTCATTATCAACAAGCTTGCTCTCTTCAAGTTCTAAAGCATGAGCCTGCAGCTGCTGCAGTAGCAGGCTGTTCTTGTTAGAGAACTTAGCAATATTGTTAACAAAGTCATCGGAGTTTTTAGACTGGAAGATGCTCTGAATAAACGAGTTGCGCATACTCTCAGGCACTTGTTCACAGAACAGCTGCATGATGCTAATACGCAGACGTCTAAATTGTTCGATAAGCTCAAACTCTCTACGCTTATTGTAAAACTTCGATTGTTCAGTATCGGCCGCATCGATATCACTCTTGCAGCCATCTAAGGTAAAGATCTCAATACCAAAGCTCATTAAAGATGAGCTCTTAATGAAGTTTAAGGTGCCTAAAGCATCGAGAATAAATCTAAAGTAGTTATAGCCGTAGATTTGTTCAGAGAGCTTGTTGTAAGCATCATATGCATTATTGCGTGAGTGCTTAAGCTCGTATTTATTCCTAAGATTGATCGAGTCCCTGTGCATGAGGCCGAGCATATTGATCACGGCACACCAGTTATCATGCCAAGTATAGCTATTTGCAAGGCTTGCTTGCTCTTCATTAGTATCACTAGTGCTCTGTGCGGCATTAGCTAATGCTGGATTTTGCTGATAGTTATGGAGCAGGTCTTGATGGACGTTGTTAGAGCTTTGAGTACTCTGTAAATTGCGTGATTGTAAAAATTCGATGATCAAGAGGAGATCTTCATACATCACATCCAAAAAGAGCTCATAGGCATTGTTGCTTACTTCAAGCAATAAAGCATCGGCTGAAGCCACATCATGGTAGCGTTGCTTATCGTAGCTTACTTTAATGCCTGGTAAATATGAGGCGGTATTGGCAAGCAACCTAAAGATAGAGGTGGCAACTTTCTCTGCATAAACCTCTACCCGCAAATGGCTCGAGTGATTTTCCTTCTCAAACCAAGGCATGAACTGAAATACATTAGTGATAACTTCCTCTGATGTATCCACAAGTCCATTTTTATTTGGATCGCTCTTAGTGCTCTTGATAACTTTCTTGACCTCATAGAGCTTACAATCAGGCAATAAAGGATCCATAAACTCTTGTACTAAGTTAAAGCACTTTTTGCGGGTGAATAAGATATTGCGATAGGACTTATGCTCCTGTGATTGCATGCCTTGAGGATTAGAAGAACCATCAGCATTACTAGAAGAGGCAGCTGACAGTGAGTACTCCTCACTATCAACAACATTGAAAGCCTTCTTGGCTTGTTCAATCGACTCTTGATCAGAGTTTTGATACTGAACTTGCTCAAAGCCATCTAATGAATGCCCATCAATGTCAGATGTGCGTCCATTGCGCTTGAAGGTACGTTGGTTATACCCATGGCGTTTAAAGAAAAGGCTATCTTCCTCATAGCGCTCAGCCTCGATCTTAAGGGCTCTTAGGTATGTAGAGTATCCATCAGAAAAGACAGAGCGTAGCACTTGTATCGCAATTGAGATGGTTGGTAGATGCGTGGCAATATACTGCTCATATTGTCTATATGCTACGTCATTTGGATTAAAGAAATAGCCCACCTCATGGCGACGATGCTCCAAAAAGTCGATGCTAAATGGAGCTGCAATTTCCAGAGTATTGCGCTGCATCAGCTCAATTAACGCATTGATAACCTGTGCATTCGAGAGCTTGCTCTCACGTGAAAGCTTAGCTACATCAACAAGCTGATCTACATCAGATGCAATCAGTACATGGTCGCTTAAATCTTTGTCCTCATCAAAATCTTCATCAAGCACCGTTGCAATAGCACTATCAGTGCTCTTAGAGATATCAGAACTATCTGAGAGCTCGGTGCTATCTTCACTATCAGAATTATGAGCGTTCTTAGCACTCATAATTTCATCGGCGCTATCATCCTCATCGTCTGTACTTGGTGCATTTGCCTGTACATCAGCTGCAATGAGCGAAGCAGCAGCCTCTAGTGCTGAGTCATTAGCATCTTTAGCTGCATCATCCTTAGCATCTACAAGAGCAGCAGCTTGCTCATCAGCTAAAGGCGCAGCTGCTTTTTCTGCATCTTTATCTTGCTGAGCTTTGGCCTTGCGTTCGAGTCTGGCGCTTTTAGCTTGATCAACGAGCTTGAGCAGGGCTGAACCAATTAAGAACTCGTTTAGTGATCTTGATTCATGATCGAGGATATCGCGATCACGCACAATAAAGGCGTCACTATCTTGATGTGTCTTATCCTGATAGCTATGCTCACTAGCACTTTTGTCCTCGCTTTCATTGCTAGTTAGGCCTAAAGCAGCAGCGGCAAGTTTAGATATAGGATCTGAGCTCATCTTGCTTGAGATGGTGATACGCGGAGTATCATCATCCGTGGAGCTAAAGAGATCGGATTTAGCTGCATCTTCAGAGATAAGATAGTTTTGGGCAATCTTAATCGTACTTAAGTGCCTCTTGAGCTTGTCGTAGTCGATACGAACTGGCAGCGGACACAGGCCATTAAACTGCGTGCAAATGCGTCCTAGCTCCTCAAGGTAGCTTAAGATGATACGGTTATGGGTATTAGTCTCATTCGAGCTTGGGACTAAGATCTTATTACGACTACGGCTAACGACATCAATAGGCGTTAGTACCGGAGTTTTCTTGGCCTCTTCAAGTGATCTAAAGTGCTTAATATATGAGCGCAGCGACTTATCTGCATCAATGAGCTGATTCCAGCTTATAAGCTGGCTGTTGATCTTTTCATTAGCCTTTTCAAAATCACTCTGGCAGTACAGACATAAAGCAGGGATCTTGGTACCGTTTGGAAAAGCCTTAAAGTAGGCTTGCATATCACGGCCAGCACGACCGACTTCTTGTAAGTAATCTTCAAAGACAGCTGGTGGGCTAAAGTGCACTACATAGTGGATATTAGGAATATCCATGCCCATACCAAAGGCTTTTGTGGCGCATAGGACATAGATAGGCTTATCTAAATTTTTATGCTGCTCTGATGACAAAACATCATCGACAGTATCTTGTGAGGCGCTATCTTGTGTTTGAGAATCATCGTCTTTATAGCGCTCAAAGAGATTCTTACGCGCTGCAGCAGAAAGGCCTGCGTGAAAGAAATCCACATGGCCAGCGATCTTGGCAATTGGACCCAAGTGGGCAAGATTAAGCCTACCGTGCGCTACAGTGCGGTCAATACTTTTCTCTGCAATAAAGGTGTATGCAGCCGACTCTAAAGCATGTGAGACCTTCTCACAGAGCTTGCGTGTTTGACAGAAGATGATCATGCGGCTTTGGTCAAAGTCGATGTTCTCTTCATTGATGAAATTTAAGATCGCGCTAATGCGGCTTTCAAAGTCTTCAGATACTTGTCGCATCTGAATTTTGATGTGCTCACGAATAGGATTGTAATTGTCACTACTCTCGCCTAAACGCAGAGGATTGTTGAGGTAGCTCATGAGCTCAGTAGAGACCTGTGTGGTCATAGTGGCAGAGCACATGATAATGGCCAGATCAAAACACTGACGCAAGACACGACAAATCTTGGCCGCATTAAGATAGTCAGGTCTAAATTCCTTGCCCCATTGTGAGATACAGTGGGCCTCATCAAAGACCAAATACTCACCGCCACCATCGCGCTCAAAACGAGCACAAATAGTCTCAAAGAAGTGACGGGATCTAAAGCGCTCAGGAGTTACATACAGAAGATTGGTTTTGCCAGAGATAATATTGGCATAACTCTCCTGAATATCGCGATAGCCACGGTCAGAGGATAAATAATCTGCGTTAGTAAAGCCTTTGTTTCTCAGCTCAATTACTTGGTCAAGAATCAAAGCTTTAAGCGGGCATACAACGATCGAAAGTCGCTTAGAAAAGTTAGAGCGATACAGTGCTGGTCCTTGGAACAGTACTGACTTACCACCGCCTGTTGGAATGCTAATTAAATAGTCGTTACGCTTGCTTAGAATATGCGGCAAGGCCTGAGCTTGATAAGAGCGCCACTCATGTCCACCAATAAAGAGTTTGGAGATAACGCCCATAGCTCGCTTAATAGCTTGCTGCCCCTTTTGACCTTCATCGACTAAGTCATCAAGCTCATGTCTCTTTCGGCTATCACTCTCAAAGGCAGTAAGCGCAACACGATCAGAGCGGCGCTGACTTTGAGCATCAAAATCGCCTTTACCCTGGCCATCCATGCCATAGTGATGCTCATTACCAAAGTGACTATCGCCATGCCAATGAGCCCCTGCATTAAAGTCGTCATCGCGACCTGTATCAAAGCGAGGAGCAGCGCTATAGCCATCATCAAATGGCGCATCATGATATGGATCACCGCCATATGGGCCGCCATACTGCCCTTCGTACGGCCCACCATATGGCTCAGCACCACTTAGTGATGATTCAGCAACATTAGCACCAGCATAGGCGGTAGCACCTGCAGCGCTAGCAGCAGCCGCGCCAGGGGCGGCACCTTTGATAGCGTAAGCAGCGCCATTAGGAGCGTTAAAGCCAGTCTGATGTAAGAGTAGGTCTAATTTGCCTAAAGCCTGCTTGGTATCAAAGGATACTTCGTTGCTGATAAAGGACTTTACGAGTGAGAGTAAATGATTACGCTCTTGTGTGGAGCTAAATAATGGCAGCTCGATAAAGGCGTCTTTATATGCCTGCTTATGGCTTAAGCGGGCATGATCTTCAAGCGCTGAGAGTAAGGTTAGATTGGCATCGATACAGTAAAGATCGAGTGTGCCGACTAAGTTAGTGATAGAGGATTTAATGAGTGCTATCACGCCCTCAATCATAGCGCTTAAAGACTGCTCGCCTGAGTAGTATGGATCTAAGCTCTTCTCATCGTTCTGAGCTAAAGATTTAAGGCGCTGCTTGCTCTTTAAGATATGTAAGCCTAAGGCGCTTAAATGCGGATAGAGCGCTGCACTCTTAGTAATGGCAGCTTGTGAGTCATTATCAGTACTTACACCACCAAGCACCTCGCACAGTGGCTCTAAAGCACTAAACTCTTCTAGGCAGACATTATCGATAATGATAGGAATTGAGCTAACTTGAGCTTGTAAACACAAGCTCTCATAGACGCTTTGCAGATTTACTCTGCCATTAAGCATATCCTCAAGACTGATGATCTCTAGATTGAGCTTTAAAGCCTTGCTAATGAGGGCTATAGGCTTAATATCCTTGGTATAGGCAATAACATAGAGTGCCTGTACACAGCTATCTGCACCCTCACTACGTCCGCTCTTATTAGTGTCGCTTGTAACAAGTTTATCTAATAGCTTAGTAATAAGCTGCAGCTGCTCACTTAGATAGTAGGCAAGCATACGCTCGCTATAGCGATCGCGGGTGTTTAACTGCGGCTGTTTTAAGATGGCGCTTAATTTGTCTTTGTTATCGATAAGCTCAGTGCCATCATCAGCGTGGCTAGTTGAGCTGCTTTTTACAAAGTGCAGCTTAAGGTCTAGGCAAGATGGAGCATGGCTGAGACCTTCATTGCTAGTCTCTTTATCATGAGCGTTAGTCGCAGCAATATTATTGGTTGCAGTAGGCTTTAAGCTAGTTGCTGTGCCTTTAGCCGTAGATGCAGAGGCCGCATCATGAGATGAGGTTGCTAAGCCACGTCCTTGGCAGTTAGGCAGCGGAATATGGCAGATGAGCTCGTCATAGACATAGAGTAATTGCTCTAAGACGTGATTACGTTCAGCACGATATATTGCAATGGCTTCACGATCTTTTGTGGTATCGAGCTTTTCGATGATCAGAGTGTTCTTTTCATCAATAAAATCTGAGGCAAGCAGCGACTGCTCATCCTCACCTGAAGCTGTGCTGCTTACACTCTCGCTATCAAGCACCTCGATGTCGCGCTCAATACGCTCAGAGATATACTCTTCATCGCTATCAGAGTAGCTATTAGTATGATCTACAAAACTATCGATGTTATTTGATGCCATCTCATCGAGGCTAGCACCACCATCAGCCATGCTTGCAGCGCTGTTATCACTCTCATGCGCAGCAATTTGGCCATCATCAGATGCGATAGAAGAACCAAGCTCACTTTCATCATTTGCAGCGCCTTTAGTAGCGCGAGATTGATGATTTTCTGCCTTAGGCTTTTGCCTAAGATCATTAGAGCGGGCGCTGTCAGTAGATGCACTTTTATCTTCGCTCTTATTTACAGAGCTCTCATTAGTTGTGAACTTTAAGAGCTCTTCACTCATAGCACCCGAGATAAGAGTGTACTTACTCTCTAGAGAGTTGAGTTTAAGCGCTAAAGTAGGATCCACGATAGCAATAGACTTAAGGCTATAGCATTCGTTTAATGCCTTTAAATAGAAGCTGTGGTTGAGTAAGTCGCGCTCATAGCCTAAAAGATAGATACGATCTTTAACGAGTAAATCTGCAGTAACAGAGCTTTGCTTAGCCAAAGTATCAATGTCACAGCAAATAATGCTCTTGTCATTATCGATATCAAAGCTCTGTACATAAGGGCTTAATAACTCATAGCAGCGCTCAGCGACATTCTCTTTAGAGTGAATAAACTGACTTAAGCTTGATCGAGAACAATAGAACAAGGAGCGTGGTGCACTTACACCCACCTTCACGCAGTCAGGCAAGAATGCGGCGCGTAAGGTGCCTTGGCTACTTACTCTCATGAGGTAGTCATTAAGGCAGGCATTCGCAATAGGCTGAGATCTTAACTTTTCATGGCTTATAAGCTGATAGCTCTCATCTGCAAAAGCAAAGTCTACTTTTAGATAAGTATTGAGCGCTTCAAATAAGCATTGTGGTGCCAAGATGAGTGAGTTTTCGATCTTGCCTAAGAGCTTAGCAAAGCTTTCAACCTTAAGCGTGCGCATAAACGAGCGCATCAGCTGTGAGGCAAAGTCCCCACCATCATCAAACGCGCATGTGCCAGCATCCACCACATCAGCCGCCGCTGCATCATCAGCTAGCGAATCAGCCGCCTTGCCATCATCAGCAACTGCGCCATCAGGGGCATCCGCAGTAGCAGCATCATCATCGGCTTTAGCATTTGCAACTGATGGAACGCTTTTAGTGCTTGCGTCGTCATTGGCATCTGCATCTGCGTCGGCTTTGGCAGCTTCGGCAGCATCCTTTGCTGCAGCTATGTCACGCATTGTATAAGCGTCTTGAGATGCAGCGGAGATTGAGCTTAAAAGGGCTTTTAAATCGGCTATGATGCGGCTTGAAAAGATGGAGCTATTAGCATCGGTGCATGACTTAAGCAGCTGATGCTCGTTTAGCTTACGACTAATGCCCTCGCTGAGCTCTATTTGCAGTTTGGAAAGGTCATTAGAGCTAAGCAAGCAGGAGATTACGAATAGGCGTGCAGTATCGAGTCGCGCAGCATTTGGCATCTCTCGTGGAAAGTGCTCAGCAAGCTTATTTGAGAGGGTTGTGACTGCACTAAAGAGAGTTTTGTGCTGCTCAAAGAGAACAGTCTCAAGCTCGTCTAGATCAAGATAGCAAATGTCACGATTAATGCGGCTATCAAAGAGAGCTAGATTGCGTCCATAGACTAGGTACTGTGACTGCAGCTTAGGCAGCGAACTTAAATCTTTTGCTAGTAAGCTTAGCTGTGTTGCCCAAAGTGAACGCTGTGCGGGTGTATCTGAGCTTTGTGTGGCAGTGCTTGCATATGAGGATGAATGCTCACGGTTATCAAGGGCGTTGAAGCTGATGACTAAGTTTAAAACGTCATCATCCTGAGGTAGCTTAAGAGACTTATCTTGTGCGTTGATGCTCAGATGGACAAGATTATGAACCTTAAGTACCTGCATGATGTGTTCAGGTACGTACTTAAGATAGAGATCGCATGAGTTAAGCTTAAGTGAGTACTCAATTTGCTCTTTAGTGCTTAGTCCTGATAGTAATGAATCTAGTTGAGCAGCACTCAAGTGCTCAATATCTAGCTCTTTATCTACAAGCAGATCATGCTGTATGTGCTTGAGCTTGTCATGTTGCTGTGGGCTAAGTTTGGCAAGCAACTTTGCATGTAGCTTAGTTGCCTCAGTATTTTCCTCATTAAAGTCAGAGCTCTGTGAGTTTAGTGAAGCATGATGTAAGCAGCTTAAGAAGTTAATTGCATCTTGAGAGCTTATAGTTTTATTGGCAATGAGGTCTAGTACCTCATCTAAAAGCTCACTCTTAGCAAGGCAAAAGGTAGTAATGGATCTTACAAAGCGGCCATAATTTTTAAAGCGGGTAGCTGTAAACTTTTGCTCTTTACATCCAGTAAAAAAGAGTTTGCTTGCACAAGTAAATAAGAATAAGAGTCGCTCAGCGGAGATGTTTTTTAGCTGATCGGGGCAGGTAGTCTGAGGATTTGCGCTAATGACGCTTGCGACCATAGAGTCAAAGTTAGCAGCAATGAGCTCCTGTGACTTTGGATCACAAGAGATCAATACTTGCTTAACTACCTCATTATCTTTAACCGCTAAGGTTGCAAGAATGAGAGATGACTCTGATGCCATAGCTTTCCTTAGATTACGATGATTATCCTTAGATCATAACCTGAACATAAGGCGTATGCATGGCTTTGGGGAAAATTAACAGTTCTGATGATATCTAAGCCATTTAGAATAGCGTCCATGACCTAAAAAGAGTGCCATCAGCTAAGTAGACCAAGCACAAAGCGAAGAAAATCAGCTAAGCAGAGCAAGCAAAAAGCGAAAAAGATCCGCTCAGCATAGCAAGCACAAAGCGAAGAAGATCAGCTGCGCAAGGCTGTAAAGCCTATTAACAGCTAACCTAATGCATCGTGACACTTGATCACAAGCATCGAGCTTGTGATCAATAATCAGCGCAATAACAAGCTTGTGATCGATAAAGCTAGCAAGTTCAAGTCAGTGCTTGAAACTCTAGCGACCAACGCTATCTACGCACAATTAGCTGTTTACTACTGTCTTTAGGATATAAGTTATCTGACTAGGCATTAAGCTATTAAAAATCTCTTGTAAGTCAGATTGATCCGTAAGGTATTGCTTGAGCTTATTATCTTGCTCAGTAAGCGAGTAGTAGCTAATGAGGTCTTTTTTGCTCAGATACTTAGAGGTCTGTTCAACTAAGACATCAAAGAAGAACCTAAAGTCTCTTTGTAGCAGAGCAAAGTCATTGTTGTCGTAGTCATAGAACATGATGTCTCTATGACCTCTTTCAGCCGGATTTTTAGCTTTCTTATTCTTTGAAGCTTTCTTAGGCTCCTCATCAAGCTTAGCTGAAAGTTTAGCTAAGTCAGCATCGGCATCATCAGCTGCATCATTACTCTCTTCATACGACTCATCATCATTTGATTTGAAGAAAGTGATGTCTAAGCCAAGATCAGGAGTTTCGTTAAGCTTCACAGTTAACAGCTCATGTAAGTACTCAAGCTCGTTATTGATCAAATGTGAGCAGGCTGTAGCGCAAAGCTTAATAGAGTCTTCTTCAGTTGCAAAACGTCTTCTGTACTTATAGAACTTAAAGAAGGCATCAAAGCCTAAGACTGTTAAGATAATGGCCTTCTTATAGCGCTGCTTACTAAACTTGATTAAGTATTGCTCAGCTAAAGTAGCAAAGTCTTCCTCATCCTCGAGCTCATCTTCAGCATCTACATCATCAAGTTCATCCTCAGAATCATCAAACTTATCATCGCTAGCGCTGAGATCTAAGCTCTCATCAGCTTCCTCATCATCATTATTAAAGAGCTCATGATTCTCATCAGCAAAGCTTTGAGAGTCATCTAAGTCCTCAATGAAAGGTGCCTCAGCTTCAATAGCAGCATCGTCCTCAAATTCATCTAATCTAGTCTCGACACTAGAGACGTCATCAGCCGTATCGTCAGCCTCAACATCAGCTTCAGCTACAGTGAAGTCATCCTCAATGGAGGCATTGTCATCTGCACAATTAACTTCAACGTCACTATCTGGTTCAGCTTCGACAGCGTCATCGTCATTAGCTAGATCTTCATCGGCTGTATCAAGTTCAGACTCATCAGATACATTATCAGAGACATCTAATTTAGCCTCATCTAAATCAGCATCAATAAAGTCCTCATCCTCAGCTGCGTTTAACTTGGCATCGGTAGTGATATCGTCATCAGATGCAACCTGTTCAGCTTCGGCCGCGTCTTCATTCTCATTTGCAAACTCTACTTCAGCTTCGACTGCAGCATCAAGTTCAGTCTCTTCAGAGTCATCTACTTCAGCTTCAACTGCAGCATCGAGTTCAGTCTCATCAGAGGCATCTTCTTCAGCTTCGGCTGTAGAATCGAGTTCAGTCTCATCAGAGGCATCTACTTCAGCTTTAACAGCAGCATCGAGTTCAGTCTCTTCAGAGTCATCTACTTCAGCTTCAACTGCAGCATCAAGCTCAGCCTCATCAGAGACATCTTCTTCAGTCTCAACTGCCGCATCGAGTTCAGTCTCATAAGAGGCATCTACTTCAGCTTCATCTGCAGCATCGAGTTCAGTATCATTAGAGTCATCTACTTCAGTTTCAACTGCAGCATCGAGTTCAGTGTCATCAGAGGAATCTACTTTTGCTTCAACTGCAGCATTGAGTTCAGTCTCATCAGCGGCAGCTATTTCAGCTTCAACGGCTGCATCAAGGTCAGTCTCATCAGATACCTCATTCGAGGTATCAACTTCAGTAGCATCTGCAGCGTCATTAGCAGTATCTGAATTAGTAGCAACCTCGTCGGAGGCAGTGTCTTGTTCTACTTTGAATGTGTAATCGGCATTGGTTGTTACTTCAGTTTCGATAGATGTATCTGCATCTAATGAGTCTGACTTAGCGGTATCACTTTCTTTGGTAGATGATGGCTCAGAGGAGCTTTGTTCTGTGGCGTCAACAAGATCGCTGTTATCTTCCTCATCATCGTCAGGAAGATCCTTAAACGGATTGTGATTTTTAAAACGCTCTGTTAGAGGCTTAACTGAATCGGAGCTCTCAGTGGAGACTGGCTCAAGAGCGAGGCTGCTAACTGGAGTTAGGATCAGTGTGGAGCCTTCATTAGAGCTGAGTAGGCTTGATGGTTCTTGGTCCTTAGCTTTTGTCTCTTGCTCTTGGCTCTTGTGCTGCTCTTTGGTGCCTAAGGTCAGTGTTGGGCCTAAAGAAAGAGTGGAGCTAAAACTATTTGAACTCGAGTCAAATGAACCTGAGAGCGGATCATCATAGTTAAAGTATGAATCACTGTTCTTAGTGGTATAGCTAAACTCACTCTGTGATTTTGGGGCAGCAGCTTTTACGCTCTTGGCTGTGTTTGTGCCTGAAGCTGTGTCTTGAGCTTGAGGTTTTGCGCTGGTGGTTTTGCTTGAGCTAGTGATGTCTTGCTCGTTACTTGAGCTAGTGACGAGCTCTGGCGGCTTTTTGTAGGCAATGTGCAGCTCTTCTTTATGAGACTGCTTGTTAGCAAAGTCGCTTTGAGCTGATGAACCTTGATTGCGGCTGCTTGCACCATAGTAATAGCAAAGAGAGTTAAGGTACTCGTGGATATTATCTTCTTTTAGTAACTTGACGGTATCACGATCGTCACAAGCAAGCATAATGTTGGCAATATCTAAGCCGCGTAAACGATCTTTGTAGATATCAAAGACTTCCGTGAGGATACGTCTTTGCGTCAGGCGCAATGATTTTTGACGTTCGTTAAGCTCACCAGCCATACGGGCAAGAGGTGCTGCCCAGCTGATATTGCACAACAGCATGGCGGTCTTAAAGGCTAAGTCAGAGTGGATCAAAGATTCTGAGAAAACACCGTGTCTGTAGATAAAGTCGCAGCCAATCACATAGAGTAGACGGTCTACGGATTTAATATACGACAAGCTCAGCTTGCTATGCATCGGAGGTTTGTAGATATACTCAAACTCATCTGCATAGTAGGCAAATGAAGACGCACGGGCCTTAGCGTTATATGGATAGAGCGGTAGATCGCCACGATAGCAACCATACTGAGTGTCGCCATCATTTTGTTCTGCGTCGCTTTTTGGCCGATTGAAATATCCTACAGAGCTATCTAAAAGCTCTCTTAAATCCGAGAAGCTATGTGGCATTAATAGCGCTAAGGTGCCTTCTTTGATAATGCGGTAACGCATCAAGCGTTTATCAAGCACCACAAATTTAGCTATGAGCGCTAATACGTTACGATAGGTCGCGTGGTTTTTCTCGTACAGCTTGAGCGACTGCTTAATTATCTCTCCTAGATTGCCTTTGGTAAGAATCTTTTCTCGTTTGAGAGCAAGCATCATAAACTCATCAAGCCTTTCAATAGCTGGATGAAGTAGCGGATGCATAGCAAAGTCAGAATTTGTTTTGCTTGATGCGTACTTGTCTAAGGACTTATATAGAGAGTCCGTAAACTTACGTCTTTCTAATTCTTCGGCAAAGCAGCTTAAAACACTTACATGGTTAACATCGTAGTGTATATAAGTGTTTTGTTTTAAAGCTAGATAATTTCTAATTACAACGAGGCGGTGACGATCTTTAAGTCCGCTTAAAAAGCGCATATCGCCAGTGAAAGACAAGAGTCGTGTAATGAGATCAATCGAGCAGGTGAGAGCTTGGCACTTTAGTTTCTCAAGTCTGTCAAATTCAGTTGAGTTGATGTCCAAAAATGCACCGTCTTCAATATCGCACTCATAACCTTGTCTTTGCAGCGCATACAGGGCTTGATGACGATGCAGCTCTTTAGACATGTAGTAGCGTGCATAGTTACTCTTGTCGATAAGAGAACGACGTACTACCTCTGTTTGAATATAGCTTTTAAGCTCGTTCTTCTCATGTAGCTCAGTAAGATCGTAGATAGGCTTATTACGGTATGAGAAGAACTTGGTAGCAGCAATGCCAAAAGTCATGGCATAGAGATCATCGCTCTCATCAAGAGTCTTTAACTCTAAAAGTTCTGCCTCATTTAAACCCTCTAGCTGGTACTCACATGCAATGGCCACTTCTCTGTCAGCACAAAAGTAGTCTTTATACGCTTGTCCTTGAGCATTGAGTTCATAGGCATACTGTTTGATGACCTCATCATCATGAGCATGGCTACGCTTAACCAAAGCTTCCATGCATCTAAGCTTGGTAGTGGCATGGAATGGATTTACAGGAGTATGAGGATCCTTATATGCGTCCTTAAGTAAGAAGTTAACCAGGAAAGGATGGGCTCTCATCAAGTTAAAGCCGCTTTGCAAGAGGACTTGCAAGAGACACAGTGAGGCGTACTCTTTTTTAAAGAACAGACTGCCTTCAAAGGCACCTCTATAAATACCTGTATCTAAAGTTGAGTACATATGAGATACAGAGAAGGCAGAAAGCAGAAATATTAGATGAC
Source organism: Anaerobiospirillum succiniciproducens DSM 6400 (assembly GCF_000482845.1). Taxonomy (GTDB): domain Bacteria; phylum Pseudomonadota; class Gammaproteobacteria; order Enterobacterales; family Succinivibrionaceae; genus Anaerobiospirillum; species Anaerobiospirillum succiniciproducens. The sequence continues at coordinate 60,241 of NZ_AXWV01000013.1, read as the reverse complement.
CACAGCTACAGCCAGTAAAAATAAGATTACATAAAAGCTCTAGTCCTGCGCGGCGTTTTTGCGCATCAAAACATAAGGAGCTTGCGTACTCAGTTTGCATCTTTTCAAGCACGAGTACAGTACTCTTGCCAAGTACTAAGCAGCATTGCTCATCATCAAGTAAGCTTGGTGCGCACAAAGGAGTAATGTAGCTCTTACCATGATTAGCTGAGGAGGAGCTAATGGCGATCTTTGCTTGTAGTGAGCAATCGATAGTCTCATCATCGCTATGTGTAGCGGTGTTCTTGTGCATGTGCTTGAAGATGTACTCATACATCATCTGAGTGGCTACTTGGGTGTAGACAGAGATGTATGCATCTAAAGCAAAGTTTTGTGATTTTATTGCGCCGGATTTTAGAGCAACATAGTCAGTATCTCTATGAAGCTTTAAGAGGCGCTTAACTGCTAATGCTGACGCATGCTCTTGTGGGCTGAAAATATTGCCAATATCCGAGTGTAGGCGGAAGTAAAAGTCACACATACGCTGTGACTCAGTTTGCTCGACAATAGCCTTGCGATAAAACAGCTCTGTGTAGTGATACAGTGGTGTTCTAATAGAGCTATCAAGTACTAAATGATCGGTATATCTATCATTGCAATCAATACCAAAATCCGTGACATGCAAGTGTTGCTCAGTGAGGCTGTTGCCTGCATAAATACGCAACTTTTCAGGGATAGCAGTTAAGAAGTAACCGAGCTCGCTAAAGTACTTAAAAGTGCTATCAATGCTGCTAGGATTATGATTGCCAAGAGAAAGCTTTAGTAATTTGCTTGTATAGCTGCTGTTTTTATCTTGTTCACGCTTAGTTTGATTACGACGTGCCTCATTGGCAAAATGCATCTTTTCATCAGCCATGAGCGAGCGCACTATGTCGATATAGCGGCTGTAAATCTCATCAGATGCAAAATCATGATGCTCAACGTGCAAAAGCTCATCAAAGATGGATTGATGGTCATGCACATGTTCATCAAAATAAGAAAGATGGGTAGTGTCATGCTCATCTAAAGCAGCGATCTCAGGAACTACAGTTGAACCACGACGAGCATGTCGATAGCCAATACGTTGCTCTTGACCAAAGACCGAGTAATCAAAATATAGTGCTAGATGACCACTCTTAGATAGGTCCAATACATCAATGCTACTAATAGCAAGATCATCGACAGTACGACAGTGCTCATTAGATGCGTCGCTACGGCCTTCATCAATGGCATTGGCATTGTTGCATACACTAGCGTTAGCGTTTGAGCTGGCATTGCCGTTAGAGGATGTATTGCCATTGGAGTAGGCATGGCCATCATCATGCTCATTAGCAAGCTTGCTAAGTGCAAGGTTGTGCAGGACATTATTGAGCGGGCGCTGTGTCTTTTTGTCGATGAGCTGAATCTTTAATGGCACATCGATATTGCGATCATTAATGATCCTACGTGCCTCTGGTGAAATGGTGATGCCATCATGCTCATCAAAAGGTAGCAGCAAGGTGTGCAAAAGTGGAGCAATGCACTTGTCTTTAAGGTTAATAGCGCCATCTAAAACAGTTTTTTCATAAGCGCTCTCGTGGAACTCTTGTGGCAGAGCATTAATGCAAATAGCAACATAGCCCTTAAGCTTAGATGCTGTAGAGATTTCATCGCCTTGGTTGGCGTAGCCTCGTGTACCGTGCAGATTTTGGTTGTAGCCGCTGTTAATGAACATGCCATAACTTGAGGCAGTATCATTGATGACCAAGCCCAAATGATCAAGGCCAGAGCTATTATCATCACTTGTTCTTTCACATCCAATCTTATGTGCAATCAAACGGGTGATGTTACTAAAGACTCGAGGCTTATCAGTAGTTTTTGATGAGACTGATACTTTTGACGCATCTAAATTTTGCGCAAAGTTTGTCTTATTCGTGGATGCTGTCATAAAAAACTACAATCCAAATTATGCAAACCCAAGCTAATTGGTGATTTACCATAACAACAAGGACGCAAGAGCACCTCTTGTTCTAACACACTGTATGGGCGTAAAAATATACATCAATAGCACATGACATATGTGCACTTTGTACTACTAAACAAGGTGCATGAACAAACAACTACTATGACTCAAAAGCCTGCTGTGCTTTGTTTTAATGTTAGCTATGAAGCTTTTAAGCGTGTGAGGGCGTAATTTTTTTAAGTGCAAGGTATTCATAGTGAGCCTATTATTCAAGGCTCACTAAATTTTGAGCAGCTTGAGACACTGTGTTTAAGTGCCAGAACATTGTCTATTAGAGATTTGCTGCAATTTTCTTAATGTAGCTCTTAATAGCTGGACCAATATCTGGATGGCGCAAAGCTACTTCAATGAAAGTTTCAACATAGCCAGTCTTATTACCGCAATCATGGCTTCTGCCAACTGCAGCATAGGCATTGACTGTCTCAATATTCATTAACAGATCGATAGTGTCGGTAAGCTGGAATTCACCACCAGCGCCTAATGGAGTACGTCTAAATAAAGGCCAGATCTCAGCTGGCAGCACATAACGGCCAACAGAGGCATAATCAGATGGAGCCTCATCAATGGCAGGCTTTTCAACCATGCTCTTAATCGGCACGTCTTGACCTGGGTTGAGCTCAGCACCGCCGATATCAATAATACCGTAGGAAGATACTTCCTCGTGTGGCACTTTCTCCACCATGATTTGTGCAATACCGCTCTCTTCAAAGCGCTTAACCATAGCTGCTAAGTTTTCAGAGCTTAAGTCACTTAAGTGGCTATCTAAGATCACATCAGGTAGCAGCACAGCAAATGGGTTTTTGCCCACAATTGGATGAGCGCACATGATGGCATGGGCTAAGCCTTTTGCCTCACCTTGGCGCACGTGCATGATGGTGACATCTTTTGGAATGATGTTCTGCACTTCAGATAAGAGCTGACGCTTAACACGCTTTTCTAAGGTGGCCTCAAGCTCAAATGAGGTATCGAAGTGGTTTTCAATAGCATTCTTAGAGGAGTGTGTAACCAGAACAATGTTCTTGATACCGGCAGCTACAGCCTCATTGACCACAAATTGAATCAATGGGCGATCTACTAATGGCAGCATTTCCTTTGGAATAGCCTTAGTAGCAGGAAGCAGGCGAGTACCTAATCCAGCGACGGGGATGATGGCATACTTGATGTTGCCGTAGTTCATGTCTGGCATAGGAGCATCCTTGTAAAATTATGATTTATTCATTATGCCATACTAAAACGACTAAGAGACATTCTGTGTAATATAAAGCGACAAAGCCTGTTCATATCTATCTAAAATCCAACCATCGCACGCTCAGAAACCCAGCGCATAAAACAAGATTATGCTATGGCCTATAAAGACATGGTTTGTTAAGTCACAGCGAACTTGAAGAAGAGTTATAGAAAGCAACCACAGCGATATGTAATCTATGATGATTGATGTGAAAAAGTGGTTCGCAGATCAATATGCAATGTAAGCGCGAGGCTAAATAGCGAATGTAAGAGCAAGAGCTTTGAGCGAGGAAGAGGTAGGATTAGGAGCAGTTAACAGAGCTTGAGGCTTGTAAGATAAGCGCGAGCAGCATAGCTGCTCGGCTTAAGGAAGGATGGATGAGTGACAAATGAGAGTGAGCCAATACTTTAGCTATTACGCTCAGACTCAAACTCAGAATCGGTAGCGTCATTCTTTTGTTCAGTGCGGCCAGAAGACATCTTGGCCTTTGCGGTCTCCTTGAATGAATCGAGCATTTCAGGATAACGACGCATCATGACAAAGAACAGAATGCCGGTGAAGGTGCAGTTGATTAAGATGCTACCAAAGGTCTTGTAGCTAACCCAATATGACTCTGCAACCTTTTCCTCAATACCAAAGAGAGTTGGTAAGAAGAATGCGATAGTGAGGTTTAATGCACCCATGAACATAAAATAGAACATGAATGCTGTGGCCAGTTTAGAGAAGATATGCTCAGGAATTGGCATCTCCTGGCCAAAAAGGTATGACAGTGGATTTTTGTGCAGCACATATTGGAAGACAAATAGAGTGCAGGCTAATACCCAGTTAACTACGGTTACTTTAAGCTTAATGTAGGCTGGATCTTGCAAGAAGATAGTTGGAAGTCCAAAAATCAGTACGGCAGCTAGCATGAATATACCGATGCGGGACTTTCTCTTCCACAGAATATACTGCAGTACAAATGACATAGTACAGCCAGCGATGATTACGCCAGTGGCCAAAATGAGATCGCCAGTTACGCGGTAAGTTATGAAGAAGGCCAGAGCAGGAATGAAATCCAGGATCTTAGCTAGCATATTAGTTCCAAGTTATATTCTTAATAAAGCTTGTGATGGGCCAAAGTATAAAAAGATCATGAGTCAATCTTATCGGCCATCTAGCATGATGAGTCTTGCATAGTGTGCAAGTGCAAAATAATGCCCGCAAGTATGCACTTTTTGAGCAGTCAGTTTTTTATTATGCCGCAAAAAAGCGGCCTGTAACACATAATGTTCTCAGTCTTTTTAGCTAGCGCACATTACTTGGTCAGTAAGTTATGACTAACAGTTACAAGCAAAGCAGCTATGCGCTTATCACTAAAGTTGCAAGTCTACGCCTCAAAAAATAGCCTTAGCTTAGCACCATCCATCTTTGTGCATTTAACTTAAGACCAATAAGCGTTAGCAGTGCTCTTATGAGCAGTTGATGATTGTATGTGCTACTCAATTACCGGAACATCGTCCCAATCGGTGGTATAGCAAGGGGAGAGGGCGTTTTTATTCGAGAAAGTTTTGTCTTTCTCAATGCCTTGTGAGGCAAAGAAAATGTTACGCGAGTGGCCGCCATGATTGATGCGGTCAATTGCTTCCATCAGATTATCTGATCTCTGTCTTTCGTCCATATCAGGAGTCTCAGAGAGTAGATCGGTTTGGAAATTGCGATTAGTGCGTAGATCAGATAAGAGCACGCCAGCCTTGTTGTATTTGTAGCCTGGTACAAAAATAAGCTTTAACAAATACTGTGCAACTGAGTTAATGTCACGAGTGTCAGAGGTGGGGATCTTAAGCTCAGCACTGCGATCAGCTCCATACTTAGGATCATTGCCAAAGTAAGAGGTGCGTATAAATACAGTGATACGACGGGCGTATTTGTTTTGGGCACGAAGCTTATGACTTGCTGCAGCCACAAAATTGGTTAAGGCCTGCTCAAGCTCTTCAAGTGTAGTTAAGCGGTTAGTAAAAGATCGCGACCACATGATCTGCAGACTGTCATTGGTATTGGCCTCATCAGGTACGCAAGCAATGTTGTTGAGCTCGTTGACTGTACGCATCAGCACAATGTTATAGCGCTTTTTGATATCCGCAGGGTTTTGCATGGACAATTGCCATGCAGTCTTAATTCCTTCAGCTTGCAATTTGTCATTGAGCCGATGACCAACACCCCAGATCTCATCAATGGTGTTGTTACGTAAAAGCTCCATACGATCAAAGTCTTGCAGCACCGAGTAAACACCATAGGTTTCGTTACGATTACTTTTGGCATGGTGGTTGGCAAGTTTGGCTAAAGTTTTGGTACGCGCAATACCAACACCCACTTGAATGCCGACCATGGATGAGACAGCATTACGTACTTTTACCGCCTGCTCAATGGCTTCCTTTTCGGTGATATTGTGAAAGCATAAAAAAGCCTCATCCACTGAGTACACCTCAGTGTGATCGCACAAATGCTCTAAGACACTCATTACCCGTTTAGAGATGTCCAAATACAAGGAAAAGTTTGAGGAGAAGCAGACGATCTTGTGGCGCTCGATGAGTCGACGGATCTTAAACACGGCAATACCCATAGGAATGCCCAAGGCTTTTGACTCATAAGATCGCGCAATCACGCAGCCGTCATTGTTAGAGAGAACTAATAGCGGTCTGCCATCAAGATCTGGACGAAACAATCTCTCGCAACTGCAAAAGAAGTTATTGCAGTCTACTAGCAGGTATACCTGCTCAAAGCGATGAGTTGTTGGATCTAAATAATCCATGGTTCCGTCCCATAATGAATGCAAGTGCCTGATTGAAGCGATGACAAGTAACTTACACATAGTAAGTCTCCGCCTTAAACACCTCTAATCTCGTGCAGTTCAAATCGTGCGTATTATAAGCCCCAATGCCATATTGGTGCGGCAAGTGTGCAATAAAAGCACAGTAGCAAAAAAGGATAGCAAAAAAAATTAAGTACTCAAGCAGACTAATGAAGCATTTTGCGCTAGCAAAAGTTGAGTTAAAAGATCGTAAAAGCTCAAGCAAATTTGCAATACGTTAAGCGTACTGTGGGTGTTAAATATTCAATATTTTTGATGCGTTGTGTACGTAAGATAAAAATGCCCTACAACTAGCATAAGGATGTCTAAAAGCGAAGGCTTAGAAGGTGATGCTAATACGACAGGAGAGCTACATCTACCAAAAGTGTTAATTATGGCCTGAGCTTTTTTGACAAAATGTGTAATTTCAGTTTGAAAATATGAGGTTGCTACCGTTTTGTGTTTCTAACACTTGTTATAATTTAGATTGTAAAGATATCGGTGTGGTATCTAGCGTTTATACAAAAGACGCGTAAAGCTTATTAGTAAGCATTGCCGCAATGAGCATAGTGTGAATGTGCTCATGATGTTTTGCTACTTGCGTAGAAGGCTTTTAGGTCACAGCAAGAATGTATGCATTCAGGCGTGTAATGATGTTTGAGATGCTCAAAAGTGGCATCTTTTGTTTGTGCTGCTCTCCTCGTTTCTATCCTCACAAACAAGGGATTAACGTACATAAGGATTGCTCAGATTTGGTGATTTGACATGACTGCTCATAACGACTTGAACACTCAAGAACAGTCGTGCCAGAGCGCATTAGCATCTGGTAGTGGGCTTGTTGCATCTAAACAAACCACAGCCTCACATGCAGCAGGTGCACAGCCACAAGAGACAAGCCAATCTTTAAGTTCTTTAGATAATTCATCTAAAGAAAATCATCAACACGTCAACGACGCTTCGTTATCGAATCAAGTAGATAGTGCAGCAACAAGTTCACAAAACCATAGTGCTACTCACAACCATATGCCACCAGTCGGTGTCAGGGGGTCTGCTATGCCTCAATCTCAGCGTCCACCTGTAGGAGTAAGACCTGCGGCTCAAGCTGCCTTGCAGTACGCTACTGCATGGAAGAGCAAGACAAGTGAGCCTGTTCAAGCTACAGATAGAGCCAAGACCTCTGAGCAAGAAGCTCATGATGCTGCTTTAGGTAGTGCCAAGACCTCTGAGCAAAAAGCTCATGATGCTGCTTTAGGTAGTGCAGCGCATGCAGCTCACATGGCTCAGCCAGTACAGGTTTTTAATGTGCGTCGCAATGTTGCCGGCCTGTCACGTCTGCATCCTCACGAGCAGGCAAGTAACGACGCCGATCGTATTGAACAACTTCAAAGCGATCTCAAAGCTTTTGATTCTTTTGCCTATCATACCGACGATGAGTATAACGAGATCATTGCCAAAGCAAGAAAATTAGCCATCTTAAGACACGAGCAAGTAGAACGCTCGGAGCAAGATGGTGAGGATCAGGCCAATGATGAACGTCGTAATGCTGATATCTTAAGCAGCGCTAAAGAGTTAGCCGCTGCAGTATTAAAGTCTGGCTTAAACTCCAAGCTCTTAGATGCCATTGATACTAGCTCAAGTGCCTTTGGTGCTCATGGCTCTATGGGGATTTCTGATGCTAGTGTGAAAAGCTCAGTATCACAAGGCAATGATGGTGAAAGTAATGAGCCAATTGCTTATTTTGCCTCTTGTGACCAAAGTCAGTCTCCAACTTGCTCTGTAGTAGTAGGCAAGGAGCCGACAACTAAGCCAAATAGCGAAGTTGGCGTTCCAAAATCTGCATATGACGATGCCTTTGGTGGCGACCATGATGGCCGCGCTAAAGAGTGCATTGATAATATTCAAGCCTTAAATCCAGGTCGTGATAACGGTTCTTGCCCAAATACACCGGACAATGCATCTGTGAGCGGCGACAAGTCGCAAGATGTACAGCGCTCTAAGTTTGAAGAAGATAAAAACGAAAGCGATGTTCATCACGAGGATCCTGCATACTGGGCACAAGGTGGTGTTGATGCGGCTAAGTCATCTTCTCTGCCTGCTGAGGTTTATGTCTTTGATGGCCCAATTCAGCCTGGTAAGAGCGGTATTACTGAGGGCGAATCTGAGGATGAAAAGCAGTCACGTTTAGAGCGTAATGCTCTTGAGAGCACCCAGTTTGATGCTGAGCATGACGCTGTGCCTCAGATGACTCATGCAAGCTTAGATACGCTTGGTGGTCTTTCATACAATCGTGTTAATACCAAAAATCCATTCCATTCACGCAATCTGTACATGCCTTGTTTCTTCTTATTTGACCATGTGGCAGATAAGTTCTTGGCTGATGAAGGTAGCTGTCGTTTAATGGGGCTAACCTATACTGGTGAATGGATTCCTGCTGATGTGGTGCGCAATCAGCTCACTTTGCTCGATAGTGAGAAGGTGTTCTCTACCCTCTTTAATGATATTGAGGGCAATAGCATTACTGCTCATGTGCGCATTAATCAAGGTCAGCATCAGGGCGAGCGTCTTTATATTACTGCGTCTGTCGTACAACGAGATGAGACAGGTATTGCTACCATGCTCTCAGGATACTTCTGCCAAATTCAAAGCAACTTCATGGAGTATCTGTACCGCATTGTTAACCATTGCGCCTCTTATGACATCGACACTTATGCAGGCACTATAAGCTTTGGTTACGGCTATCAAGAGCTCTTGGGTCTTGGCGTGGATGATCCTTTGCCATCTACAGTACAAGAGTACATAAAGCAGTACGTACACCCTGAAGATCTGGTGGTCTACAAAAAGCAAAACGAGGTTATCAATACTGTTAACAATGGCGATTACTACGAGAGCATCTACCGTGTTAAGCACTCAGGTGGTTTTTATCTGTGGGTAATTGACCGTGGCTTAGTAGTTGAGCGTAAGCGCTCTGGCAAGGCATCTCGTATTATTGGAACTACCACTAATATCGACGTGGTGCGTTCTAACTTTGAACGTTTAAAGCGTTCTATCTACCAAGATCCGCTTACCGGTTTACATAACCGTCTGTACCTGAATACACGTTATAAATACTTCACCATGGAAGAGAGTCAGCCTCTGACTCTATGCTATGTCGACATCTCTGGTCTTAAGGTAATTAATGACTACTTAGGTCACGCCAAAGGTGACGATTTAGTAAAGATTTCTGCAACTTTACTCAGAGATGACGTGCATTTAGATCATGAAGTCATTCGTCTATCTGGCGATGAGTTCTTGTTGATTTTCACTAACTGCTCTGACATTGAGTGCAAGCTGTGTATGAACAAGTTTGCATGTAATCTTGATGAGCGTAATCGTAACTTAGAGTTCCCACTGCCAATCTACTTTGGCTTTGGTGTGGCTACTTTAGGCGAGATTGATGATGGCGATACCTTCATGCGTTGCGAGGCTAGAGCTGATGCAAGATTGCAAGAGTATAAGACCATTCATCGTGAACGTATTTACGCTAATCTGCGTGTATACATCGAAAATGCTTTAGGTCATCCAATTGATCTTACTGACAACCGTCGTCTTGAATACTTAGATGATAGAGACGATTCATCAACTATTGAAACTCCAAACGGTGCAAGAATTGATGATCTGCATAAGGAGCTGCCCAGTTGTACGTCGCAAGGGACCGTATTAAAAGATGATACAAAGAGACATTCTTTAGCAGATGACTTATTTGGCAAAAACGAAGAGTCCAGTGCTACAGATGATCAAAAGGAAGAGTTTAGCTTAACCATTGGTATTTCTGATGCTCACGAAGTTGCAGTGCAGTCATCGCAAGACACCATACGCGAGCTCAACTCCGCCCTTAAGGCTAGTGCACGCTCTGCTCAAGGTGCAATTTTCTCAAGACGATCCTTTGCAAATCCAAATCGTGCCGAAGATAACGACACACAAAAAGATAGTCTGACTACTCTAGAGCAAAATGTTGAAGAAACCGATGATGTAGCTGAGTATCGCCGTGCTTTATCGGAGTTTAATGAGCAACAAGAACTTTCTGATAACGCCAGTAAGCTAGTAGAGGCTTACAAAGACAAAATTAAATAATTCAGTGCAGTAACTGCACCGAAAGCTGAACTTCACACATGCAAACAAGTGTGCATTTAGAGGAATGAAGAGTCACTGGGTATACCCCAAAAGCTCTACATACTTAATGCCATTAATGCAGCTTAACGAGAGCGTGCAGCTAACTCTTTCGTTAATTATCCTCGCTTAAGCAAGGACTACGTTGTTCTACTACAGCGTAGAGTGAGTCTATATTTAGCAACACACATAGACAGTATCCTACGGGGCAAACTGTCGAGCATTAAAGCTATAGCAACGATGTTTAGCATAGTTAGCTGCAGCTAGCACTATACCTCAGTGCACACATAAAGCCATTTACGCTAGCCAAGCCTAGCGCCGCACTAGCCAAAAAGCTAGCGCAGCACCAGCAAAAAACACTAGCGTAAGCACTAGATAAAACTAGCGCAACGCTAGCCAACAGCTAGCGCAGCACTAGATAAAACTACTAGTGACTGAAAATGGCAAGCCTGAGGCAGAGCACAGATACTTTTGTAACGACAGTTTTGTGTTTAGTTACAAATAAGGTTGAGGGCACTATTATGAGCGATATGTCGAACTTACATAATGGCGGTGAGGCTATTGGCTTTTGGATCTATGATGGCCAAGAGCGACGTTTCATGTTAGACCGCAACTGTGCTGAGATCTTTAGCATTACTGAAGTGAATCAGTGGGTGCCTGAAAACCGCGTACTTTCTTGCTTAACTGTGGAGAACATTGAGCGCTACTTCCGTGTCATAGAAAGCACTGACACAGGCGGTATTGTCTTTGAAGATGTAATGATTACTCGAGGCGCTAATGCCCACAAAAAGTATGTAATCAACGGCTCTGTGCTCTCACGATTCCATGATGGCAAGGTGTGCCGTGCCACTGGCTATATCGCTTGTGCCCGTAGCTCATTTTCTGACTTCATTGCCCGAGAGATCGCTGGGGATGACTTCTTTAGCTGGGATGGTAAAACTGGCATTCTGCGTTTCTCATCATCATACTGCCGCTTACTAGGCTACAAAGAGAGCGAGTTCCCTCAAAACTGGGTAGAGTGGAATGATATCGTGCATCCAGATGATCGTGACATCATGGATATTGAGCACCATATCATCAACTCAGCATCTTATGGCGATAGCTTTGAGTTCTGTTTACGTCTTAAGCACAAATCAGGTAGTTACGTTTGGACTATTGGACGTGGTTTAGTAGTACATCGTGATGCTAATGGTAGAGCCACTTCTATGATTGGTACTTTCTCAGATGTTAACCTTGTGCAGGATAACTTTGAGAATATCAAACAGATGCTCTATACCGATACCTTAACTGGTCTTAAGAATCGCTCATTCTTCCAGCATAACTTATCTCGTTGGCAAGACGAATCACAGCATCCAATTTCAGTTATTTATGGCGACGTTACTGGTCTTAAGATCATCAACGACGTGCTTGGTCATGCCGATGGCGATATTTTACTTCTGACCGTAGCTGAGGCTTTAAACACTATCATTACCCGTCCAAGTGACATCATGCGTCTTGCAGGCGATGAGTTCTTAGCTATTCTGCCAAATTGCGATGCTAGCGAGTGTGAAGAGCTATGCGAGAAGCTCAAGCAATTTATGGATGAGCATAACAAGAACTTCGGCATGATGCCTACCTTCGTAGGCTACGGTTGTTCAACCATGGGTGAAGTCGAAAATGACACCCTTCACGCCTGTATTGAGCGAGCTGACGTACGTATGCAGGCTTACAAAGACGCCATGCGTAAGGAAAACTATTCCAAGCTCAAAGTTTACCTTGAGATGCGTAAAGGACGTCCTGTATCCATGCGTGATGGCCGCCGCTTAGAATACTACTCCAAAGAGCAGCGAGCCGAGATGCAAGAGCTCAAGAAGCGTCGTGAGGCCATGGACACCACAGACGAGGCCGCAACACAAGCTGTACTTGCTGCAGCTAACGCTGCTGACACTCCAATCCCAACCTCTGTCGACAACGCATAACCAAAAAAACAAATTAACTGCACATAGCCGATTCCCCATCGGCTAATGCCGCTAATGTCAAAACAAAGTTAGCAAAACGACATAAAAAAGGCCCTGGCGCTAAACAGCACCAGAGCCATTTTTAATGAGAAAACAACAATACTGTTTTAGCCAAGCAGGCTTAAGCCCAGCTGTGGACGGGTATTAGCTTGCATCAGCATGGAAGCAGCTGCTTGCTGAATGATGGACTGCTGAGACAGGTTTGCAGACTCTTCAGCAAAATCAGCATCACGAATACGTGAGCGAGCATCAGCCTCATTAGCAGCAACATTAGACTGGTTGCGGATAGAGCTCTCAAGACGGTTCTGGATCGCGCCCAAATCGGCACGCTGACCATCAACGTAACCAATCATCTGATCCATGAATCCAATAATATTATTGACGGATGCAGCAGTGCTAAAGTTTACAGTGATAGCACCGCCAGTTCCTTTCACGAAAGACTTATCATTTGCATTTGCAACAAATTCAGCTTCCGCAATACCAGCACCTTTTGCCGCAGCTGAGAACTGCAGGTTCACTAGATTGAAGGCAATAGTATCACCCTTGTTGGAACCAACTTGTAAAGTAATGCTTTGTGGATCACCTACGCCCTGACCAGGATTAGCACCACCACCACCAGCTGCTGGATCAATAGAGTTTGTTTGCTTGCCGTTTAAGATGGTTTTGCCTGCAAATGTAGTCTGCATTGCAATACGGCTGATCTCAGTTGCTAAAGAAGATGCTTCCTTAGCAAGAGCCTTACGGTCGTCTAAAGTGTTAGTACCGTTGTTGGCCTGAACAGCGAGCGTACGGATCTTCTGAAGCATGCCAGTGATTTCGTCCATGCCTGCCTCAGCTGTCTGAGCTAAAGCGATACCATCAGATGCGTTGCGGTTGCCTTGGTTAAGGCCATTAATCTGGCTTGTTAAGCGATCAGCGATCTGGAGGCCTGCAGCGTCGTCTTTGGCGCTATTGATCCTCATGCCGCTAGATAGCCTTTGATAGGTAGTCGTCAAGGAATTCTGGACATTACCTAAGTAGCGCTGGCCCTGAAGAGCGCTGTAGTTTGTGTTTACATATACTGCCATGTGATTATCCTCCGACTAACCTAATAAGCTCAGGCCAAGCTGAGGACGGGTGTTAGCCTGCATCAGCATGGAAGCAGCAGCTTGTTGAATGATGGACTGCTGGGATAAGTTTGCAGACTCTTCAGCAAAGTCAGCATCACGGATACGTGAGCGAGCATCAGCCTCATTAGCAGCAACGTTAGACTGGTTGCGGATAGATGACTCAAGACGGTTCTGGATCGCGCCTAAATCGGCACGCTGACCATCAACGTAGCCAATCATCTTATCCATATATTCAATGATACTAGCTGGAGCATCTGCAACAGAAAAGTTCACAGTGATTGCATCACCGGCTGCTTTACCAAATGCAGTGGTAGCGTCTTTGATTACGGCATCGATATTGTTTGCGCCATTAATTTTAGAAGCCTCACCAACTTTGGAGAACATCATATTGCCAAGCTGGAAAGTGATGGTGTCACCCTTGTTGCTTCCAACCTGTAAAGTCATAGATTGAGGATCACCGTCTGCTGGAGCTTGACCACCGCCAACACCTGCACCAGGTTTTGCAACGATTGAGTTTGTCTGGTAGCCCTGAAGAATAGTTTTGCCAGCAAAAGTTGTTTGCTTTGAAATTCTATTGATCTCAGTAGCTAATGCAGTAGCTTCCTTAGATAAAGCCTTCTTGTCTTCCATGGTATTGGTGCCGTTATTAGCTTGAACAGCTAAAGTACGGATCTTCTGCATCATAGATGAAATTTCATCCATTGCAGATTCTGCAGTCTGAGCAAGTGCGATACCGTCTGATGCGTTACGGTTACCCTGGTTGAGGCCATTAATCTGGCTTGTTAAGCGGTCAGCGATCTGGAGGCCGGCAGCGTCATCTTTGGCGCTATTGATCCTCATACCGCTAGATAAGCGCTGGTAGGTAGTAGTTAAGGAGTTTTGGACATTACCTAAGTAGCGCTGGCCCTGAAGAGCGCTGTAGTTTGTGTTTACATATACTGCCATGATTGATATTCCTCTTAATAGCTAGAGCGTGTAGCACGGCAGCCATTTGAGGCGTACCAGATCTGACTCGCTGTATGGGCTGACATTAGATGCATGCCCTTACACTTTGTATAACGACTTATTATGATTTAGTTATATTTTGTAAAAATTCATTAACTTTAGAAATGCTTGCGCATCTTATATTTTGGTACTGCTGCATGTATGTAGCCGAGAGCTGCTAAACTGCATAAGTTCGGGCTCTTTAGATTGAAAGGGGAGATGTATGTGTGATACGTATAATCTTGAGCGTTTTGTTGAGGCTCAAAAGTCAGAATACGATGTTGCGTTGCGCGAGATTCGGGAAGGCTGCAAGCGGTCGCACTGGATTTGGTTTGTGTTTCCGCAAATGGCATCTTTAGGCTTTAGCTACAATGCGCGTTTTTACGGAATTAGCTGTCTTGATGAGGCCAGGGCTTATCTTGCTCATCCCATTTTAGGAAAGAGATTGCGCCAAATTGCTGAGGCCTTGCTGATGCATAAGAGTAAAGATGTGTTAAGTATCTTGGGTGCAATAGATACACTTAAAGTGTGCTCGTGTATGACATTATTTGATGCGGTGTCGCCAGATGATGTCTTTAGGCAGGTGCTTGAGACTTTCTATAATGATGAGAGGGATTTGCAGACCTTAGCCTTAGTCGGTGGCTAAGGCTAGGTCTGAGCTCATGAAGTGACTGCAGCTTGTTGATATGCTGTGAGGGCTAGAGCTCAATGATCTCGAGGTCATCAGGGACGAGAATTTGTCCGTTAAAGACTGTGGCTGCCTCGGCGCTGTAGGTTTGTTTGCGAGTGCTTAGAGTGTGATCTTCGGTGTGGTACATAATAAGAGTAGACACGCCAAGAGCTGCTGCATTTTTGCCTGCATCGAGAGCGGTGCTATGATTTTTCTCGTAAGGTTTGTAGATCTCACGATCGTCGTAAAGGCAGAAGGCCTCGTGCATGAGATAGTCGGCACCTTTTGCGTATGCCTCAACAGTTGAGTTGTAAGGCTCATCGCCTAGGCATACTAAGCACTTGCCATTAGGCAATATCGCGCTATAGCCAAATTGTTTTTCTTTAGGACTATGAATATCAAAGCAGGTAAGCTCCATGCCTGCAGCTTGAATCTTTTGACCATCGGTAATTTCGTTGAGAATTACGCCACTGCCTAAGTGCTTGAGATCTTTTGCCTTGAGGGTAAGTCGACAGATGGTGTCGATTACATTGATGACTTTGTCATGACCGTAGACATTGAAAGTGCCAGTGTATTTGCCTGAGTTCATGAGCATCATGACTCTACGGATAACCCAGATAGTACCGAGAATGTGGTCGGTGTGAGCATGGGTCACAAACATGTCTTGAATCTTGCTCAGATCAATTTTGGCTTTTTCAAATTGGGCCAAAATACCGTTGCCGCCGCCTGCGTCAACTAGCATCATGCCCTTGTCTGTTTCGATGGTATAGCAAGTGTTATAGCAATGGGTTACAAAGGCATCGCCTGTACCTAATATAGTGATTTTAGCCATAAGCAACAATTCTTTGGTTTTAGTAAGTCAAAATAGCCTTGTGTGGCTTTGGTGGCATCTTTTGGTGATCTTGCTTTAGGCTTTTGCTCTTTTGATTAGAGAAACTCTGATGCTAGAGTGTACAGAGCTAGAGCTGCAAAGATCAAAGCTGCAGATCCATCAAGAATCAGGTTAAAGAGCCTGGTTTTAAACTGCTCAGCAAGTTTACCTGCAAAGATCGCAATACTACCAAAGACAACAAAGGTACTCATAGCCATGATAAGTCCCATAATGGACATGTAGAACATGAACTCATACTGACCTAGGCCTTGAGGTAGAAACTGTGTAAAGAAAGACAAGAAAAACAGCTGAACTTTAGGATTCGTGCAGTTCATGATGATACCGCGACGAATCATCTTAAAGTTTAGGATGCTGTTATCTTGATTCTTGCTACGATCTTGGTCTTTAGATGTTGTAGCTTCTTGAGAGTATACGTCTTGAGCGCTTGTGTTTGTATCTACTTGTTTGTCATTTACAGCAGCCGATGTTTTGTAGCGCTTGATAAAGCCTTGGGTGGCTTTGACGCATAAATAGCTAAGGTAGAGCGCACCAATGGTCTTGAGGATGGTGACTAGAGCTGGTATTGCAATGAATAGAGCGGTGATGCCTGCAACCATGCAAAAAGATTGTATGCAGATGCCTATGGTTAAGCCAATGACAACAGCTAGGCCTTTTTTGTAGCCATGCATGGCGCTTTGCGTCAGCACAAAGATATTGTCTGGACCTGGTGCTATTGCCAGGATAAGGGCGCTCAGCGTGAATGAAAGTAAGGCTGCAAGAGACATTTTATGGGCGTTTCTTCAAGTTCTTTTGCATTTTTAATAGTTGCTTAGAGCGCTTTGGCATTATTGCGCACTAAAGAGCTCAGCAGCTTGATGTGGCTTTTTGAGTGGTTCAATGCAGGTACGTACAAGAAGCTATCGCCGCCTAAGGATAAGAAGCGCTCACGCAGATTGATGTCGATATCGTAAAGAGTCTCAAGACAATCAATGGAGAATCCTGGAGCAACGACTAAGAGCCTTGAGATGCCATTATCTAATAAGCGCTCAACTTCATCTTCAATATCAGGCTTAAGCCAGCTCATTGGACCCATCTTGCTTTGATAAGCAATGGAGATGTTTTCTTCATCTAAGCCTAATGATGCAACGAGAGCTTTGGTGGTAGCCTCAACCTCATTTAAGTATGGATCACCAAGTTTGATATAGCTTTGAGGCAAGCTGTGGAAGGTGATAAGTACGTGTGCTTTACCACGCTTCATGATGCTATTAACATCTTCTACTTCGTCTTTCTTTCGCTTAATGCTAAAGAGCAGCTCATTGAGCATTGGCTTGATGCTTTCGGTGATCGCCTCAATGTACTCTTTATCATCAGGGAAGCTTCTCACCATAGCAAATTCCACATCTTTGTAGCTTTGCTTGATCTTTGCTAGCTCCATAGCAGGGCGTTTAGTGGTGGTGTCGCTGTACTGCGGGAAAAGAGGGATTAAGGTAACCTTTTGGGCACCTAATTCAACACAGTCTTTAACTACTTTCTCTAAGTTCTTACCAGCATATGCAAAGGCGTTACGCACCACAAACTTTTCAGTAGTTGGGGATGTTGAGTTTTCCTTTTGAGCGTGAACTTGCAGCTCATGTAACTGAGTGCTTTCAAACTTCTCATCGTCGAAAGGATCATTGCAGTTCTGATTGAGTGCGCACTCAAGACGATAGGCAAGGCGGCTCATTGAGATGAGGTAAGGATTGTGCTCTTCAATAAAGATCTGCTTGTAGCGAGATACCATGCGCTCAGGTCGTGATCTTAAAATGAATGAGCGCAGAACTGGCTGCCAGATAAAGCGTGGGATTCTTACCACTAACTTGTCAGAGAGGAAGTTTTTTAAGAAGCTCTTCAGGCTTTCAACATCAGCTTTCTCAGGAGAACCCACCGAGTAGAGCACCACTGCATGCAACATGAAAAGCCTCCTGCAAATAAAACAACACTAAAAACAGCCTCACAGGCCTAGCTCGCAATTTAGAAATCAAGCTCTAAATATTTTGACAAACATTATTAGAGCATAAATCATTTTGCCAGTGATTAGAACTTACTGACAAGGCATCTTGGCGGCCCTGACGCTTAATTGCCCTTAAATTCGTCGCAAATTGATTGTTAAGTCACATATCTTTGTCTGTATGATGGCTCATAAGCAGTATAGAGTATCGATAAGGTGCTTGATTATCTTCGTCGAGATGATCTTTTGTGGAAGTAGAGTGTGAGTGCTTGGCGCTTAGCTAATTGTGCTTTGATACGGCACTTGCTGTGGATGTGATTATTTGTTGGGGCAAAAAAATGGGGAGAAGCTGATGGGCCTCTCCCCTTTTTTAAGGGAGATGCGCTTTGATCTCCCTGTTGGTGGCTATGGATAAAGAGCCACGCTGGTATTGTTTTGTGAATTAGGCTGACTGCTTGGCAGCGGCTAACTTCTCAAGACGCTCGGCACGGCGGCAAGCTGCTGCGGTGAACAGAACGTCGGTGCAGGAGTTTAAGGCAGTCTCAGTTGAATCCTGAATCACGCCGATGATAAAGCCAATACCAACAACCTGCATAGCAACATCGTTAGGAATACCGAAGATGGAGCAAGCAAGTGGAATAAGCATTAAGGAACCACCAGCAACACCAGAGGATCCGCAAGCACACAGTACAGATACGATACACATGAGCAGTGCAGACCAAACATCGGTGTGAATGCCTAAGGTGTTAACTGCAGCCATAGTCATAATAACGATGGTTACACCAGCACCAGACATGTTGATGGAGCAGCCTAAAGGAATAGAAATAGAGTAGGTTTCCTTAGGTAACTTCATCTCTTCACATAAAGCCATGTTAACTGGAAGGTTAGCAGCTGATGAACGGGTGAAGAATGCAGTAATACCTGACTTAGCAGTGGTCTTGAAGATGAGAGGGTATGGGTTCTCACGAGTTACAGCAAATACTAAGATTGCGTTGAATACAAAAGCAATCAGAAGCATAGTTGCAACTAAAACAACTACTACGTGTACGTAGTTGAGCAGGTTAGCAAAACCGCCAGGCTGAGTGGTGGAGTTATATACCAGACCCATAACGCCTAAAGGAGCAAAGCGTATAACCATGCGAACAACAGCGGAAACAGACTGAGCTAAGTCTTCTAAAACACGCTTGGTGTTGTCGTGTGCTGCACGGAAAGCTAAACCTAAACCGATAGCCCAAATCAGAATTGCAATGTAGTTACCATTCATTAATGCAGTGAATGGGTTCTCAACTGCCTGATTTACGAAGTTTGACAGCACTTCACCTACGCCTTGTGGAGTAGAGAGGGTGTCATCAAACTGTTCTAAGATGGCGAAGTGAGATGGGAAAGTGTAGCTCATGAACAGTGCTAAGCTGGCAGAAATCAGCATAGACACAAAGTAGAGCATGATAATAGGACGAATGTTAGCCTTGGTACCTGACTGGTGACGAGCAATAGCTGCTGCAACCAGTACGAAAACTAACAGAGGTGCTACAGCCTTCAGTGCCTTAACAAAGAGGGTGCCAAGCATTGGGATGATGGCGTGATCGTTAGGATAAATGAGGGCTAAGATAACACCCATGATGAGACCAAGAATGATCTGCAAAATGAATGGGACGCGATTTAGAGCATTGGCTAGAGGTGATTTTGGGTTTACCGGTTCTAACATGATGGAATAACTCCGAAAGAAATCTATCCCAGAAGATCATTTAAGATCTTAAGGTTATACCTTGGCATGAACAATCATCGTTCTTATGCAAAGTAACTTGCCTTTGCAGTCACACCAGCGGCTGTCGCTAAGGCAATGCTTTGTTAAAGCAACGTTGCTTGTCAGAATCCCCTTAAAGATTTAGCCATAGTTAGTGACGGGGGTTCCTTATCTATCTAAGTAGTATTTGCTCAAGCTAACTAAGACAGATAAACGCCTGAGATAAGATTTTTCCTTAAGCAACCCCGAGGCCCTACGTACGAGTGTAGGCGCATCATCAGGGTGCGACATACTAAGCAGATAAAGACCGACAAGTGCTTTAAAGCTTGCATGTCTGCGCTTGAGTGCAGCTTCATGGTGTAAGTAAAAGTAAGTTGCTAATGGATAGCTTCGTGCAAGTTCTTACCATGGCTGCAACAGCATAAGATCACAGCTGCATGTCTTTGTAGACATGGTTTTGCTGTAAAAGCTGCTGATAAATGAGTGTATTGCACATGGCTTAATAGATGGTAACGAGATCATCTGCAACTGCTATAAATCAAAATAGCAATCGTGGATGCGACTTTAGGTCGTGTTGAGCATCATAGCTATGTACAAAAGTGTGCTCATTATAGTGCGATTAGCGCTTGTTTATTAGCGTCCTTGAGAAAAATGTATCGTAATAGTGCAAAAACGCCCAAGATCTTTGAT
Organism: Anaerobiospirillum succiniciproducens DSM 6400; assembly: GCF_000482845.1. Lineage (GTDB taxonomy): Bacteria > Pseudomonadota > Gammaproteobacteria > Enterobacterales > Succinivibrionaceae > Anaerobiospirillum > Anaerobiospirillum succiniciproducens. Next base: position 39,965 of record NZ_AXWV01000013.1, on the reverse strand, counting down.
CTACATCAATGCACTTTTTCTACTTGTAGCTAAACACTGTTCCAAGTTAGAGCGTTAAGCATCTTTTTAGTACAGAGAGTTGAGGAAGGATAAACAGCGTGCTTATCTCATTTGGCGCGGGTAAGAGAATGGAGTTTGGGCGGCTAAGAGAATGGATTTGGCGCTATCAAAGAGGATGCTTTAATGATGGGCTTGGCTAGCTCAACTAGCTCTTTTTTGCAATGAGTTATGGTTTTGCGCTACTTTGATTGGGATATAGCTGCCTTTTGCTTGTCGCGATCGTCATAGTTTTTGGTTCAATGGTGCTATAATATGCGGCGCTTTTCATAAGATCGTTTCACTTTAGTGCAGCTTTAATGCACTTGATAGCGATCTTAGTGAAGTTGCTTTTCGCTTTTAATGTGGATGTGCAAGGGACTAGAAACCTCAAGATGCCTTGTTTGCATCTTGGATATGTGCTGATCTCTCAAGCTAAGAAGGCATTAAGTTTGAGGGAGTAAGACACGCTAACGCTTGCTTGTGAAGATCACTTCATGGAGCGTATAGAGTACCAGGTTTACTAGTTTTATTTGGCGTATACAAAAGCCTTGCTGATACGTTTGCTTGTATCCGTTGTCTGATGTAGTGCTGTATTTATATGTGGTTTTTGCAAGCCTGTGTCTTTAAGGCCATGCTGTAAAACTTGATATATGGCGCTATACATGCGCGAGTTTGGTTTGGCCGCGCAAGTAACTTTGGTAGTTTTCCTAACTTATGTTTTAGGCACTACCAAGTTAAACAGCAACACATTAGAAGCTCATCTTAGGCAAGTATCTGCCAAATCCCTGTGCATTTACGTATGCGAGAGTTAAAGACACTTAAGGCAAATTCATTATGATCTTGTCTTGGTCTTTAAGGCTGTATGTCACTGTTGTGCCTACAAAGCTGTATCTCATTGGTTTTGGTTAGTGTAATTGCTTTAACTTGCCATTGTGATGATCGCTGTGTTGCAGTGATGTGTTGGATAGGTTTAGCCACGATTTCAGGTTCGTTGGATGGACATTGATTACATATATTTCATGACGCAGAGAGCACGCTCCACTGCGTGGAATCTGCTGTGCGCCAATCGTGCGCCTGTAATTTTGGCCTTGGTTCATGAAGGCTTTATCAAGCTTAACCGTACCTCAGCTCCTGAGTCTGAACTCGTTGAGATTCTTAAAGACATCATCTTTAGAATCAATGGCGGCCGTATGTCCTATGAGTATGACTCACTGCAGGAGACCTCATTTTTTGAGGACTTTACTGGCACTAAAGTTCCAGTTGAAGATCCTGATGCAGCTGATGGCCAACCATCTGACAATGATCGCGCTACACAAGCAGCAGGTGGCAAGAATATGCGCGAGGATGCGCTGCATTATCTGCGCTATTGGTCTAGCGAGAAAAACCGTTTCTTTAGATGCTCATACATGGGCGCATCAGGAAGCGAACCTTGCTACGACATCACCCCTGATCTGCAAAAGGCGTATTCATTCATCGTTGGTATGAATGAGCAGAGCAACAACTTCGTTCCTACTGAGTCGCGCTTTAAAGGTCTTTTGGAGATCTTAAAAGAAGTGCATATGAGTACCGAGGGTAATGCCGAGTTGGTGCTTGAAGATCTCTATGCCCGTCGTGATGCTATCGATAAAGAAATTGAAAAGGCTAAGCGGGGTGAGATCGCTACTTTAAGCCCATCTCAGATTCGTGAGCGCTTCTTACAGTTCCAGCATGATGCTATTCAGATGGTGGATGACTTCCGTCAGGTGGAGTACAACCTGGGCAATCTTGATAAAGAGATCATGCAAGATATCATCAACTGGACTGGTCCACGTGGTGAGCTGTTAGATAAGTACTTTGATAAGAATGCCTATATTGAAGAAACCGATCAGGGTAGATCGGTTAAGGCATTCTCAAGACTGCTCTTATCCTCATCAGATGATGAACTTATCGTGAAGCGTATTGATAACCTCTTAAATCGTGAGGAGATCAAGGGATTAACTATCGATCCTCGTATCTTAAACATCCACGATCAATGGCTGCAGCTTAGATTGAATATTGAGCGCGTCATGGGCTCTTCAACTAAGCGTATTAAGAGCTTCTTACAGCCTGCTAATCTAGATTCAAACCGTTTCTTAAAAGAGCGTATCAAGTCGATTACTCAAAATGTAGTCGCTCTGACTAAAGAGTATGGCATTAGTAATCTGCCAGATTCTCTCTTTACCTTAGAGATTCCACGAGCTGATATCACGCTGCCTTTTGATCGTCCTCTAGCAACGGTTAATGAGCGTCTAGAGTTTAGTACAGAGATGAAGGGCGATGAGTTTAGACCTGATGATCACAAGCTCTTTGATCAGATCGTGGTTGATCCTGTATTGCTCTACCATCGCATTGAAGAATTTATGAATACTCAAGATGAGGTAGATTTAGTAGACATCGTTAAACGCTACCCACTTGAGCATGGCATTACAGAGCTGACTTACTACGTAAAGATCGCTATGTCTGACTACAAGATTGAAGAAGACGCCACTCGCGAAGATCTTTACCGCTGGGAGTCCATGGATGCCGACGGTAACACCGTAATGCGTGTTGCTAAGCTAAAACACATTACTTTAAAGCGCCTCTAGGTGCCGCCTAAGCTTCAGGCTTATAGATAAGATCAAGGTCTTACTCATAAGCTTGTGCAACAAAATTACTTTTGGAGCATGTATGGCTTTTAATGACGAAAATCGTGATGATCAATCGCGTAATACAGCAGCTTTTAACGCGCTCTTTAATCAGGGTGCGAACCCAGGCAGCACCGAGTCTGTAATGGACCGCTTAAGCCGTCTTGAGGGCACAGCACCTGACTATGGAACTGATGATTACACTCAGGCTGATGTAGGCACCGATGCTGACGTTAATGCTGAGAATACATCTGATGAGCAAAACGAGGAGCAAGCAAGCTCAAGAAGCCGAGCAAAGCTCATCTCTCCTGGTGCTTTAGTGGTATTCCTCTTAAAGAACTATATCGATAGAGAAGATGACAAGACCATCTTTGAATCCCTCGTGCGTCAAGAGCGTGAGGTTGAAGAGTTCTGTCGTCGTATGTTCTTACGCTTAGTTATCGACCATGACTCTGGCTTTGCTTATGTGCGCTCTTTATCTGAAGAAGAGATGCCAGTTGATTCAGGTCAGCGTCCACCACTATTACTCAACCGCCGTGCGATGCCGTTTTATGACAGCTTACTGCTCATCTTACTGCGTCAGCGCTTACTTGAGTTTGACCTCTCTGGTCAGTTTGGCCGCTTAGTGCTCGATCGTGCTGAGATCGTCACTATGGTTAAGAGCTTCGTGCATAACGTCAATAACGACAAGCGCCTTGAGGATAACTTAGATAAGTCCATTGAGCACTTAAGAACCTTAGGTTTACTTGGCCGTATTGGTCCAGTCCTTAAGAGCAGAACCAAGGCTGAAAAAGATGCTGAGCGCATTGAAGTAAAACGAATTATTGGTGTTATCGTGACACCTGAAATCTTAAAGCAGGCAGATGAAATTCTTGCCTCTTACTTAAAGCACATCAAGGAAGGTGGACGCGCTAAGAACACCTTAAATGCCGACGATGATGCCATGCTTGATACCGCTGATTAAGCCTGACTTAAGGGAAAAGCAATGCAAGATTTATTAAACAACGACGATCTTGAACAGCAACAGCAAGTCAGTGCTGGTAACGAGACTGCCTCGTCAGATGCTGTATCAACAAAAAGCCCATCAACTGAGCCTACCGCTGATGCTACCGCAGCGGCTAATGCCACCGCAGCAGCCACTGACGATGCAGCCTTAGCTGATAATGCTGCTGAGGCTCAGGGCTCTGATGCAGTCTTAGCTGATAATGCGGCCACTTCCGAGGTAAAGGTTGAGGAAGTTGAGGTTGGCTCAGGAAGCTTACTTGAGATTGCTGATGGCCAAGATCCAATGTCTTTGACTGAAGAGGATCTGCTTCGTTATCCACAAATGACAGTCAACCGTGAGGGCTTTAGACTGCAGCGTGTGGACATCTATAACTGGTCATCATTCAATAACAACGTTAAGTCCGTGTACTTTGGCGGTCAAAACGTTCTGATGACTGGTGATAATGGTGCCGGTAAGTCATCTTTAATTGACGCCATGACCGTACTGCTTTATGACGTACGTAAGGTCACCTTTAACCAGGCCGCTGGTGCAGAAAAGGGCGAGCGTAGCCTTAACTCCTATGTTTTAGGTCTGTATAAGAATGACAACTCCTCAGGTGTAAAAACTGAGCACGGTCTGCGTTCTGGTCAAAGCGCTGTTTTAAGTGTTATTAGTGCTACCTTCTTTAATGAGGCTCTCAATGAGTATGTAGTACTGCTACAGGCTATGGTGCATACCAAGAGCAAGGGCACTTTAAACCGCTATTACTTCATTGGTAATCAGGACTTTAACCTGCAGCATGATGTGCTGCCTGTTAAGGACATTAAGGAGCTCGGCGCTAAATTACGTTCGCTTGGTTGCACTCGTTACGACGGCTTCTCTGAGTACTACTCCATGATGCAGCGCCTCTTTGGTATTGAAGGTACCAAGGTGCTCGATCTGTTCTACAAGACCATTTCTATGAAGTCTATTTCCAATATTTCAGACTTCGTAAGAAAGCAAATGCTTGAAGACTTCAACGGCGATGAGTTAGTTGAAGAGATGGTCGATCGTTTTAACGACTTAGATGCATCTTATCGTTCTGTAGAAGAGGCCAAAAAGCAGGTAGAGGCTTTAGAGCCTATCTGTATCAAGGGTGAAGAGTACAGCACTGTAGCAACTCAGGTTGAGTTCTTAGAGCGTTGTAAGGTCTATACCTCACCATATCTCTTTAAGAAAAAGAGCGATCTGTTAAGTGTTGAGATTGAATCTAACAAGCAGCGCTTAGAAGATATCAACCACGATCTTGAGCGTAGCCGTCAAGACTTAGAGCGAATCAACACTCAGATTCAGAACGTTCAAAACGAGATCAATCAGCGCGGCGGTAACCGTCAGCAGCTTCTAGAGCAATCTATTGCATCTGAGCGTCGTGAGCGTGACCGTATCTACAAGGCCTTTGAAGATCATCGTACCTTAATGAGCAATATCTCATTGCCTGAGGTTAAGAGTGAGAAAGACTTCCAAGCTTCTTTAGTTAAGCTTGAAGAGATGAAGAAGCTCAACTCTTCAAAGATCAAGAACTACGAAGAGAACATTGCGCAGCGTAATATTGAGCTCAAGACTGAACAAGATCGCCTTGCAGAAGTTGCCGATGAACTCGATTCTTTAAGAAATCGTAAGAACAATCTGCCTAAGAAGTACATCGATACGCGTAACGAAATTGCTCATGCTATTGGCTGTACTGATCAAGACTTACCTTTCGCCGGTGAGCTCATGCAGGTACGTAGCGAGGAAAAGGCTAAGTGGGAATATGCAGTAGAAAAGCTGTTGCGCTCCTTTGGTCTTTCCATGTTAGTACCTGAGCAGTACTACAAAGACGTAGTTAATTACGTTAATAGCAACAACTTATCGATGCGTTTAGTGTTCTTCCGCATTAGCGAGAATGACATTGCTAACAACAATAATCGCATCAATACCACTTTAGGCGCTGCTTTAGGCGGTGGCTTTGATCGTCCACGTATCAGTGCTAACTCACTGCCACGCAAGATCGACATTAAGAACGATCCTGTGTTCCACTCTTATGTACGTCAGCATCTTGAGAGAACCTTCAACTACGTATGTACTGAAGATCAAGATGAGTTCCGTCGAGAGAAGTATGCCCTGATGCCGTCAGGTCTGTTCAAGGCTGGTGGTCGTAACGAAAAGGACGACCGTAGAAGCCGTAACGGTAATGACTATATCTTAGGTTGGACCAACGAAGATAAGATCGCCATCCTCTCTCAAGAGCGTATCCGTATCAATCAGGTAATCGACACCATCGAGTCTCAAAGAAGAACTCTGATGCAGGGTATGTCTCTTACTAGCCAACAGCAGAACGTGATTGGTCGCTTAAACTACATCACTCGTTTCTCTGAGATTGACTATGGTGCTCACGATAAGGTGCTCGAGGGCTTGTACGCTGAGTTAAATGAGCTCAAGAGTTCCTCAGACATTATGCGTACCCTCAATAAGCGCAAAGAAGAGCTCTTTGAGGATAAGCGTAACCACGAGACTCGTCGTGATTCATGGTTAAAGGAGCAAGGCTCAGTATCATCACGTAATGTTCATTTAGAGAATCAATTACTGCAAAGTAATGATCTGTGCATGAACTACCACATGATCGAAGAGCACTTAGCCGGCGCGATTGAGCGTTTAACCTCTGATGCCTTAGCTAGACTGCACTTAGGCGAGTTAACTCACGATCGTATTGATGTTATCAATAACGAGGTAGTCTCACGCCTGCAGCAAGACATCAATGCTCTGCAAAATAAGAAGTCTGGCTTAAGCCAGCAGATCGTGGCACTGCAAAGCCGCTTTACTCAGACCTTCGAGGTTGCAGCACGTAACCTTGATGCTTCACGTGCAGATGCATGGGAAGACTTTAAGAACTTCTTTGATAAGTTACAGCAAGACGATTTACCACGCTTTGTGGAGGCCTTTAAGGACAAACTCAATCGTGAAACTATCGATCAGTTAGGTACCTTAAACGCTGCCTTGCTTGCTCAAAGCCGCAAGATCAAAGAGCGTATTGCAGATATCAATAGCATCATGAAGGATGTGGACTTTAATCCAGATCACTACATTCAAATGGTGGCTACCGAATCTGCCGACGTTGAGATTAAGCAGTTTAGAGCTGACTTAAAGACCTGTACATCGGCTCTACCAGAGGAGGATAAGACCTTAGAGGCAGCCGATGAGCGCTTCCATCAGGTTAAGGCCTTAATCGACCGCTTCAAGGGCTTAGTCAATGAAGGTGATATTGACCGTCGTTGGCGTAACAAGGTAACTGACGTAAAGATGTGGTATGAGTTCTCCGCATCTGAGCATACTCGTCAGGATGATAGCCAGGTTGATTACTACGAGGATTCAGGCGGTAAGTCTGGTGGTCAGAAAGAAAAGCTTGCTTACACCGTGCTTGCCTCATCTCTTGCCTATCAGTATCAGTCCAATGCTCGTAACAAGGGCATTAGCTTTAACGATCCAAGCAAGAGCGCACATGGGACAAATCAGGCCAATACTGCAGATAATTCAGAGCAAAGTGCTAATGCCGAGGCTCCAAATGGCGTAGCTACAGGTCACTCACCTGTCTCTTATCATGACCGTTCATTCCGCTTCGTAATTATTGATGAGGCATTCGGTCGTGGTTCTCCACAGTCGGTTGATTATGCGCTGACCCTGTTTAGCAAGTTCAATCTGCAGCTGTTAGTTGCTACCCCAATGCAGAAACTCGATATCATCGAGAAGTATGTAAGACATGTGGCATTCGTCTACCGTGATGAAGAAAGCCATGAGTCTACTGTGCTTAACTATGGTCTGCTCGACTACATCCTTAAGCGTAAGCTCAAGGAGCACATGACCAGAGCTCCAGTGCTTACCGAAAAAGCAGCCGCTCGCGGTGATGCTGTAGCCAAGCTCGCTATCGATAAGGCAAGTGAGCTTTACGATAAGCTTGATGAGCGCATTATCTCTGAGCAAGATAAGTTTGCCGGCCCTCGTGTCACCGCTCAAGGCGCACCATCAGATGCTACAGCCAAAGCCCGTACCCCAAAAACAGCTACCCCAGATGCGGCAGCACCTGCAGCTGAAGCAGCACCAGCACCAGTAGCTGCAACAGCACCTGCAGCTGAAGCAGCAAGTGGCAGCGCCACCGATAGCAACACCGCAAGCACAGAGATTAGCCAAAACACTGCAGCAGCTAACACTCTAGCCGATGCCGATAGCGATGCAGATGTAGCAGCAGCAAACGCCGCTGCAGAGGCCAAGGCAGATGCTGCAGCTAACGATGAGAGTGAATCTAAAGATGAGGCTCAGGGCCAAGAGGCCGAGGCTAAGGCTTTAGAGGAGGAGCGTAATCGTCAGGAGCGCGAGCAGATTGCTAAGGAGCTGCAGCTAAAGGATGAAGATGGATCTTACTTCTCGATTGAGGAATACACCCGTAAGGTTCAAGAAGAGCATCAAAAGCAAAAGCAGCAGCGTACTGAAGAGGCTCTCTCCAAGCTCGACTTCTTGATGAGTAGCTTCCCAGCTGATAGTGAGGAGAACTCATCTGAGGCTGATGCTAATGTACCAAGTGAAGAGACTCAAGAGAGCTTAGATGATGGACAAGAAGAGTTCATCTTAAACTCAGATCTTGGCAGTAACACTAAGCCTAAGTCTCGCTCTAAGAAGCAAGAGGAAGAAGAGGAGCCTCAGTATGAGATTTCTCTTGAGGACTTATTAGTTATTGAAGATGAGGAAGAAGACATCTACTAACAGTTAAGCTTATGCTTAGCTTTAGCAAAGGGCGACGACCTTAATACTAGTGGTCAGTCGCTCTTTGTGTCTTTAGACATCTCATCTTGCTAAGGCAAAGTAGGTCTGAAAGTACATCGCACAAGAATTTACGCGGTGCTCTTTAGAAAATCGCTTATCTAACAGACACTTAAGTGCTAGTAATTGCACTGATGCATTCTGACGGTGTTAGAATCACCATCTGCTCTGTTTTGGTTCATAGTTGTATTAACTATGCATATCATTAGAATTAGGCCTAGGATGGCAAATAGAATTTATTGCTAAGGCCATATTTAGTTGTGTTTTCGATGCGCAGGCCATGGGATAGTTTGCTCCATGAGCTATGCATCGCTGTATTAGGCAAGTACTCAAGCTTTATGCTGTGAGTATGCTTAGGGCCATGGGGGTCGTTATGTTCAATCTCAAGCGTCATGTTAAGCAAGTTTTTGGCAGCTCTATGCTGTGTGCCGCCTTGATGCTATCTACTGTTGGCCTCACTACAGAGGCTCAGGCAGCTCATGGTGCTTACAACCCAATGATGCCAAGACAGCTCAGTGAGAAAGCTGCTAGCGCCGACTATACATACGGCTATAGTGTGCTCTCAGGTCATGCTATTGATACCCTTGAGGGGCCAAGCCGCTATATGTGGTACCTCAACTATGACATCTTAGATAAGTATATCTTAAGACCAGTATCCCATGGCTATGCTTACTTACCACAAGGTGTACAAAACTCTGTAGGCAACTTCTTTAATAACCTCGACGAGATTAACAACGTGCCAAATAATCTCTTAGTCGGTGAGTTTGCCTCCTCAGGTACCTCTTTAGTTCGTCTTGCCATCAATAGCACCATTGGTATCTTAGGTTTCTTTGATGTAGCCTCTTATATTGGTATCAAGCATACCCCAATGAATATGGCCACAGTGCTTGGTAAAGGCAAGGTTGAACAGGGCCCATTCATGATGATCCCAGCCTATGGTCCAACCACTGCTCGTGACCTGCATGGCGACATCATTGATGGTCTGCCTTGGTATGCCGTCTCTTGGCCAATTACTACAGCAAAGTTTGTAATTCGCGGTATTCACAATCGCGCTCAGCTCATTGATCAAGAGCCTGTCTTAGATAACAGTATTGATCCATACATCTTCACTCGCGATGCTTACCTCATGTACGACGAGAACAAGGTCAATCCAATTCAAGAAGGTGAAGTTACCGATACTGATGATTTTGACGATGAGCTCCTCGACGAAATCGACGGCTAAGGCAAATTAATACCCCAAACGACAGAGCCTGTTTGCCCACGCAACAGGCCTCATGAAAAGGCCGCTTAGCGGCCTTTTGTGCCTAAAGGCAAAGGCAAAATCATCACTCCTCATAAGCGCACACGCTAACAATCCGGCACAAGCGCAACACCACAAAAAACAGGCTCAGTGGAGCACCACTAAAATCAGGCTTAGTGGAGCACCACTAAAAATCGGCCCAAGCACATAAGATCGCAAGTTCGACCTAAGCGTACCGTGCAATGCCAAGCTGCTCTGCCCTGATTTGATGAAACTAAGATCCGCTATAGGCCATCATGCTGTTTTGCTATCTTTTGCGGCATAATACTCCTGTGCCTAATGAGCCAATGAGACTGCTTCTGCCCAAAGATGCTTGGTAGCAGATGAAAACTTGCGCTCAACCATAGGCAAACATTTGTAAAAGTATTCACCGATTTGAAAAGGAGCAAGGCTTAGGTTCAGTTATCTGAATCTTCCAAGCCTTTTGTCTATTAGTATGCCGACTAAGTCCTCTCAAGCTTCATCATCATGCGTCAATGCAAGCGCTTTAGACGCATGCAATACCACTCAAGCTAAGGCCGTAGACGCTCCTTATCAGAACAATGCTGCGAAGGTAACCCCAAGCTCTGCAAGCAATGCAGAGAGTCTAAGTCCAAACTCAGCAAGCAATGCAGAGAATGTAAGCACAAGCGCAGTAGGCAATGCAGAGCCGCTAAGTCAGAGTGCAGCAGCTAATGCTGAAACTGCAGCTGAGCTTAAGCGCCTTAGAGAAGAGATTGATGCGGCTGATGAGGCCATTGCGGCACTGCTTAGAGTGCGCACTTCATTAGTAAGATCAGCAGCTCGCCTTAAGTCGCAATCAGGCGAGGGCGTAGTAAGCGGTATTAGAGAAGAGAAAATTCTTTTCCATGGTGCTCAGCTTGAGCAAAAGTATGGCCTAGCTCCATCACTGATGCAGGATTTACAGCGTCGTATCTTAAGACAGTCATATATTGAAAAGGGCTCAGATAAGTACGCAAGTGCCCATGAGCAATCTGAAGCTAACAAATCAGCATCTGAGCGCTGTAAGGTCTGTATAGTCGGTGGTGCCGGCGGTATGGGCTCATACTTTGTACGCTACTTAAGCGCTGCTGGCTATGAGGTAAGTGTGGTTGAGCCTCATGATTACAAAATGGATCATTATGGAAGTGCGGTTGAGGACATTCATAAGTCAATTGCAGCCTCTCGTCTTGCTAGCGCTAATTGGTGCATTATCTCGGTACCAATTGACAAGACTAATGAAGTCATTAAGCAAGTAGCTAGTTTGATTAGAAAGGAATGTATTCTCTCTGATCTTACCTCCATTAAAGGTGAGCCACTGCAGACTATGCTCAAATACCACTCTGGCCCGGTAGTTGGTTTACACCCAATGTTTGGTCCAGATACAGTATCGTTCGTAAAACAGGTAGTAGTGGTTGTAAATGGCCGTGAAGATGACAAGTGCGCTTTTATTGCCAAGCAAATGAGACTCTTTGGTGCTCACGTTGTAACTTGTAGTGCCGATGAGCATGATAATGCCATGCGTGTGATTCAGGCACTGCGCCACTTTACTACCATCGCTTATGGTAACTTCCTACGCGAGCGCTTTGGAACAGACGCAGCTGATACAGGTAATGCCGTAAGTACAAGTGATCTAAGTCCAAACTGCTTAGATAACGATCCATCAAGCAAGCTAGGATCAGAGGGAAGGTCTTCACCAAACTCAGACTCTCCATTTGTGGCTCGCCTGATAGATATGTGTTCGCCTATCTATCACTTAGAACTTTTAATGGTGGGACGTCTGTTTGCTCAAAACCCAGAGTTGTACTGCGACATCATTAGTGCCTCAGATAAGAACCTTGAGCTTATTGAGCAGTACATTGACTGTGCTTCTCGATGCTTACAAATCCTCAAGCATAAAGACCGTGAGGCCTTTATCGATGAGTTCAAGTCCACCACCAATTTCTTTGGCTCTTATGCCGATAGCTTCTTAAAAGAAAGCGGACGCATCCTAGCTTTAGTTCAGGACACCTTTGCTGCCGACAAATAGCCATGCCAAGGCCTAGTGATAGCTTTGCTTGGTTTGTTGCAAATGCTTTGTGATTTGCATGTATAGCAAGATTGGTAATGTGCACAGTACGCGGTCAAAACAGACATTCGGTGGCGATTGGTTTTCATATCATTGCTATGGCTGTGGTATTATTTCTAGATGTGTCTTGTCATCAGACAGCCGCCAATGCAAGGTATCACTTTATTCTTAGTGGCATTCGTTGAGGCTCTCTGATTGACACTTTTAGCCCGAGTAGGCTGCTGTCATTGCTTGCATATACTCAAGATTTCAAACGCGAGTAGATTGATGTCTTTGCTTGCATATACTCAAGATTTCTAACCTGTGCCGTAATGATGCTAACCGTAGTTGAAGATTTAGCTAACAAGATCATTATGTGCGCTTTACCTGCTCTTTAGGATGGTTCCATGCTGCGCCTGGGAATACTGAAGAAACTACTTTACTGGACTCTGATTTTGCTGGCAGTGTGTTCACTGCTATTAGTTGCTCAAATCAAGATTGCGACTTATATCTTTGATGCCAAAATCTATTATGCGTTAGCTAAGGTCGAGCGTAAGATTCCAGGCTTAAAGCTGCAGTATGAATCTACAGGTGAGTCCTTTACCGAGCGTAAAGGTAGACTGCATTTCACCTTGCCACTTAAAAAGGGCAATACCTTAGGCGAAAGCGCAATTACTGGTGCTGTTGACACTACGTTACTTTTTGGCCCACTGCGTTTATCAGGCGGCATTGATAGCGTTCCAGGTAGTGGCAATATTGACGATATCTTAGCTAAGTTCAATATCGACCCAATTAGCTTCACCGGTGCCTTTAAGGTTACTGCTATTACTCCATCCATCCGTGCCACCATTAAGACTGACTCATTCTTAATCCCAACTAGCACAGGTATTTGTAAATTTGGACAGAATGCATTCAACTTCTCAGCAACTTCAACTGAGGATGTGGATGTAGCGTTAAGAAGTGCTGGTGTCGTTTGTGAAGGTGCGGAGCGCTATAACAATTCACCAAATTATCGCTTAGATCTTCTTGGTGTAGAGCTTTCACTTCTGCCTCGTATCATCGACAAGAAGCCTCACTTTGAGAGCTTGATTGTTAACTTCGAGAAGTTAGATTTTAAGTTCTCAACTTTGTATGCCATCGGTTTTACTCCAGAAGATGAGGTAAGAGATCCATCACTGCAAGACGGCATTTCCTTTAACAACGTCTCTACCATGATTACTTTGACTCAGCCTGATGCTGAGGGTATGTCAAAGCTGTCATTTGATAACTCTGGTAACTATGGCTTTGCCTTCCCATTAATTCGCTATGGTGTAGAGCAACCTTACTATGAATTAAACGACTTTAAGTTTGCTGGCTCTCTTGAGCGTATCTCAATTCCAAAGCTTTACGATGCATCTAAGGCTATTGTGAAAGGTGCTGATGAGAAGTTTGATACTAGCAAGGTCTTCAAAGAGGTTATGAAGGGCTTTACTGATGTGATTGGTATTACCATCGAGCAGTTTGGCTATACCCATAACAATCAAAGCTTTAGCGTACAAGGCAGAACTGATTTGTCATTTGATGAGCACAGTGTTAAGCCAAAACTCGCACGCTTTGACTCAGACTATAAGATCACTGCAGACAAGTCTTTAGTACGTGAAGTTGCCGGAACTGATTATCAAAAGCCACTTGATCAAGCGATTTGGTCAGGACAAATTTCTGATGACGGCGAGCGCTATACCACCGCACTTAAGCTGCATGGTACGTCTTTATCGCTTAACGACATTCCGGTTACTAACTTAGTATCTAATGACGATATGCTCTATGAGGAAGAGCAAAAGGCGTTAAAGCAACAAAAAGAAGAGCTTAAGGCTCAAGAAGAGGCTCTTAAAGCTGAAATTAAAGCTGCTAAGGATGCTCAGAAGAATCTGCCATCCCTTGTTGAGGGTAACTTAAATTCTGAGAACAAAGCTCTAGCACTGCCTGAAGAGCATGCAGCACCTGTAACAAAGCGCAATAGTGATGATGCCTTAGCACCAATTAATCCTCAGAGCAATGATGTGACTCAGATGCAAGCTGAGCCACAGGGCGCTGCGCAGCCTCAGGGAGCAGGGCAACCTCAAGGGGCAGTGAAGCCTCTGGGAGCAGGGCAACCACCTGCGCAGCCACCAGTGCAGAGTGCACCGCCAGCTCCATCACCTGCAGCAGGTGATGAGGTTGAGCCTATCAAGCTTTACTAGACTAAAGGTAGTAAATACAACAAGGGCCATAGCAATGATTAGTTGCTATGGCCCTTGCGCTTTTAGGCTGATTTTTTTTTGAGCACCACACGCATATTGGCAATGGCGGCTCTTATCTTTGATAACTAAGATTTTTAGTTATCGTGGATTCCTTTGAGCGTGAGGATAAATCCTTGACGCTTTTTAAAGCCCATAAACATGAACAGCACCATGGTCAGAACGATGAGACCTGCGGTGATCACCTGACCCATCATCTGTGATGGAATCACGCCACGAGCAGTCAGACTCATGATGGATGGGATGATAATGAATAAAGAGCAAATTAACAGTACACGGCAGTAGCGCACCATAGCCTCATTCGGGCTATTACGACGAGCTACTTTCTCAGGAATGGCTAAACCAATACCTGGCTCTTGCTTGTACTTTGGACCATCGATAATGGCAGGGCGTGCGGTGTAGCGGAAAAGGTGCTGCTTAACACCAGGACGTACCACTACCTCAAGCTTTAAATCTAACAAAGCGTTGGCTTTGCACTCAATTGCCTTTTCAAGTAAAGCGGCATGGCACTCACGCTCATGACCACCTTCAGCAGCAATTAAAAACTTACGATTATCAGCTATAAGCTTGTGCTCTGGATAGCTAGTCTCAGGAGTAGCGGCTACTTTGTCGTTGCCTAAAGAAATGGATTTGAGGGACTTAATTTCAGCCTTACCAAATGAAAACATGGATGGCTTAGAGATGTCTTCAAACTCACAATCAGCGCCAATGACCAGCTTTTCATCAGAGGCAAAGTCGTTAAGCGGAGCACGGTAAGTGCTAGCTGTACCATGAACATAGACATCACAATAAGACTTGTCGCGATTAATCGCTATAACTGTTCCCTGCATACTACCTCCTAAAGAACAGCGGGCATTATAGCACGCGCTAATAAAATGGCTTGCTTTGCCTCTTTTAGCCGTGAGCATAGTCATATTCATTTGTTTGTATAAGGCCAAATTGCCAATCACTAACCATAAACAAGCAAAAGTACAAGCTAAAGTTCTTTAGCCTAGCTGTAATACTCATGGCCATTGAGGGGCTGCATTTGCTGTTAATTGCTCTGAGCATAGGATGTGGCTCGAAAGCAGGTCTAGATGAATGGCAATCAACAGGAAAGATATGAACTACTTATTGGCTAGGCAAAAATGAGCGAGGATAAGTAAAAGTAGTGTCCTTGTGATTTCTTGTGAGCAAAGTGAGCAAAACTAGGAATAATCTATCTTTTGCCTAAGTAAGACAAGTTAGAATATGCACCATGGTATTTGTTTAGTACCAGTCCTATTTCATTTTTCGAGGAAAAGTCTTTATGCGCGTTCTGCTGTTTATTCTTATGCAAGCAGCGGTGCTTGTAGTGGTCGGCGTGGTCGGCTCTATTTTGATGTCTTTATTAGGCATTCGTCTGTCACCTGGTAACTATGCTGGCCTGTTTGTAATGTGCGCCATCTTTGGTTCAGTTGGCTCCATCGTCTCTTTATTCATGTCTAAATCCATGTGTAAGAGAGCCTATGGTGTTGAGGTAATTACTCAGCCACGCAACAATGCTGAAGCTTTCCTTTTAAAAGAAGTATCCTCCATGGCTCAAAGAGCCGGCATTGCTATGCCTGAAGTAGGTATTTACTACTCAGCTGAGCCAAATGCCTTTGCAACTGGCGCATCTAAGGACGCTGCTTTAGTAGCTGTTTCAAGTGGTCTGTTAAACAACATGAGCGCCGATGAAGTACGTGGTGTTTTAGGCCATGAGATTAGCCATATCTCCAACGGTGACATGGTGACCATGACCTTACTGCAAGGCGTGCTCAATACCTTCGTGTACTTCTTCTCCTACATCATTGCGCAGGCCCTGTCAGGCTTCTTAAACCGCAGCTCTGATGAGAATAGCTCTGGTGGCGGTAACTTCTTTGTCTTCTACATGGTTAATAGCTTACTGCAGATGCTCTTTGGTATCTTAGCTACTATTATTTCCATGTGGTTCTCCCGCTACCGTGAATATCGTGCTGATGCGGGTTCTGCTGATTTAGAAGGTACTGATCGCATGATTAGTGCACTGCAGGCTCTGCAGAGAATGAAAGACCTTAATGTACAAAAGGAAGGTCAGTTCAGTGCTCTGTGCATCAACGGCGGTGTATCCGTATCTGAGTTATTCATGAGCCACCCTCCACTTGAGAAGCGTATTGCTGCTCTGCGTGCTCGTGGCCGTTAATTAGACCAATGCTTAAACCTAGCAACGTTTAGCTAGGTGTCTACACTAATTTCGTCAATCAAAATCAAAGGCAGATCGTTTCGGCGCTCTGCCTTTTATTTTTGGGGGTAGGCAAAAGATCTTGAGCTTTTATTTTGAGTCGATAGTCAAAAAGTTTAAAAACATCTCAAGTTCATGGTTAGGGATATTTTTGCTTTTAAGAGTATGCCTCGTAAAGCGGCAGGATGTAGTGCTATTGAGTTGAGTTAAGAGCAATTAACCGTACCTAGAATAGTTGTTAATTGCTTTATGTATGGGATCCTTGGATCCTAGTCAAATGTTTTGACTTTGTCTTGACAATAATTGTTATGGCAAAACTACTAGATATAATGCGGGTTTGAAACATTTTTGATGTAAGTTATATTGTGTCATTTTACATTAATTGCACAAATAATGTACTTTTTTACGAGATACTATTCACAAAAAGGGACATTCAGTTAACTGAGAAAATAAATCAGATCTATCATGTATGAGTTCACATGGAATTAGCTCACTCAACTAATGTAGCGTTGTCATTTGATTGCGTGTGGTGAAGTTGAGTTTTGCTATCTATTCGTATTAGCCAAATTGTCTAAACGATTAAAGTTAGGTTCATAATGAGTTATTAAAAAAGAGTTTATATAGGCTCTTAGCTTAATACTTTGCTTAGCTTCAACTGTAATTAGATAGAGGCATGTACAGCTTCATGCGAACATCCTGATAACTAGTATGAGGATATTCAGTCTGTGAAGAATTTAAAACTGAGCGCCACTGCTATTGCAGTAGGTGCAGCCATCTCTGCTTTCGGTGCCGGTGCTGCATTTGCAGCTGACAATGGTAAGGCTACTGCAACTAACGTTGCTTTTGCTGACTTTACCCCAGTTGAATACACCACTAAGGACAAGCCTAACGTAATCGTTATCACCATGGACGATTTAGGCTATGGTCAGCTTCCATATGATGAGAGCTCTTTCGATCCTAAGACCATGGAAAACCGTGAACAGGTTGCCACCTTTAAGATCGATGTAGACAAGGCTATTGAGGCAGCTCGTAACTCTACTCCAACTTTACGTGCTCTCATGGATGATGGCGTACGTTTAACCCAGGGTTACGTAGCTCACGCTATGTCAGGCCCTTCTCGTGCAGCTATCATGACTGCTCGTTCACCATCCCGCTATGGTGTATACGGTAATACCGACTCACAAGATGGTATTCCAGCTTCTGAGACATTCTTACCAGAACTCTTCCAAAACTACGGCTACTACACTGCTTGCGTAGGTAAGTGGCACTTATCTAAGATCACCAACATCCCAGTACCAGAAGATCAGCAGACCCGTGACTACCACGACAACTTCGTCACCTTCGGTGATGAGCCAGGTCAGCCACAAAATCGCGGCTTCTCTTACTTCTTCGGTTTCCACCCAGCTGGCACTGCATACTACAACTCACCAGCTCTGTTTGAGAACCGTGAGCACGTAAAGGCAGAGGGTTACATCTCTGATCAGCTCACCGATGCAGCTATTAAGGCTGTAAATCGTGCTGATGCAATCGATGCTCCATTCATGCTTTACCTTGCTTACAGCGCACCACACCTTCCAAACGACGTTGCCGCTCCTGATGTATATCAGTCACGCTTCAACACCGGTTCACAGACTGCAGATAACTACTACGCATCTGTATACTCTGTAGACCAGGGCGTTAAGCGCTTACTCGAGCAGCTCGAGAAGAATGGTCAGCTTGATAACACCCTCATCTTCTTCACCTCCGACAACGGTGCTGTTATCGACGGTCCATTACCACTCAACGGCGCACAGGCAGGTTACAAGAGCTTAACCTATCCAGGCGGTACTCATACCCCAATGTTTGCTTACTGGAAGGGCAAGTTAAAGACCGGCAAGTACGACAAGCTCGTATCTGCAATGGACTTCTACCCAACTGCTTTAGATGCTGCTGGTATTCCTATTCCTGAGGATCTCAAGGGCACCTTAGACGGTGTTTCACTGTTACCTTACATTAACGGCGAGAAGAAGGGCAACCCACACGATCACCTCGTATGGCTGACCTCATTCTCACACTGGTTCGACATCCGTAACATTCCATTCTGGGATAACTACCACAAGTATGTTCGTTACGAGTCTGACTACTATCCACACAACCCTAACACTGAGAACTTATCTGAGTTCACTTACACCGTACGTACCAACGAGTATCAGCTGATTTACACTGCTGAGGACAATGCTCTGCGTCTGTACGATCTGCGTGATCTGCAGATGAAGAACGATCTGACCATGGAGAAGCCTCAGGTTGTTGAGCAGCTCAAGAAGATTGCTAAGAAGCAGCTTTCTGAGTCCAAGCCACCTATCATGCCAATCAACCAGCCTAAGTACCAGAAGATTGTTGATGCATTAAACAAGTAATCATCTCTTCAACTTAAGCACAGCAAGATATCAGCACTTAGTGCTGGTATCTTGTAAACTAAAAAAGCCAGATCTTAGCTATTAGGGTCTGGCTTTTAAGTTTGAGCAATGCTCAACTCAGATTTCATAGCCAACAGCTTTGCGCCAGAGATTAAGCGCTGGTATTAACAGCAGCTATATCATTGGTGTTGGCATCTGTAATTATCATTACTTTCAATCAAAGATAAGTGTTTATGCGCCGCTATAGCATGGCTAAACATAGGTTTTGATTGACACTCTAGTACAGTGCATCAAGGGAGCTGTTCTAGGGATGCTGTTTTTTCCCGAATAAGGCAGGATCGTCATGCACTTCACTATTAAGCCAGTTTCATTCACCTGTAATCTTGAATGCGACTACTGTTTCTATCTGCCAAAAGGTGAAGAGCAGGGCATGCTGCACAAGGGCATCATGTCAGATGAGGTCTTAGAGGCTTTCATCCCACGTTACATTCAAGAGTGCCCATCCGATCACGTCCTCTTTACTTGGCAAGGCGGTGAGCCATTACTTGCTGGCCGTAAGTTTTTTGAAAAGGCTTTTGCTCTGCAAAGCCAATATGCCAATGGCAAGGTGATTGAAAACGCCATTCAGACCAATGCCACCTTGATTGATGACAAGTGGTGTGAGCTCTTCTTAAAGCACAAGATTCTGCTTGGTGTCTCTATTGATGGTCCAGCTGAGTTGCACGATAAGTATCGCCACTCTAAGAACGGCGGTGGCTCTCATAGCGAGGTCATGCAGGGCATTGAGCTTCTCAAAAAACATGGCGTTGAGTTCAATACACTTACCTGTATCAACGAAAGCAACTATCGCCATCCTTTAGAGGTGTATAAGTTCTTAAAGGATATTGGCTCAACCTTCATGCAGTTCTCTGAGGTTATTGAGACCAATCCTGAGAACACCGACTTTGACAATATCCCTCAGAGTTTTGAGCCTAAGCCATTTTCACTGCCAGCTAAGGGCTATGGCGAGTTTATGAGCGCTATTTTCCTTGAGTGGGTACATAACGATATCGATAAGATCAATATTCGTCAGTTTGAGTCATTAATCTCTAATGTCTTAGGTTTAGGTCACCTCTCCTGCGTCTTTGAAAATCGTTGTCCAGATAACTTCGTACTTGAGGCTAATGGCGATATCTACGAGTGCGATCAGGCAGTTTATCCAAAGTATCGTTTAGCTAATATCTTAGATATTGAAAAGGCTGATGCCATGCCTGCTATTCGTTGTCAGGTCGATGGTGCCGATCCTACTGCAGCAACTGCAACTTGCTCACTTAAGGATCTCAAAGCTAGCCGCCTAAGTGCCCATAAGCTCAAGCTAAGCGCTGATTGTAAGGAATGTAAGTACTTAAGCTACTGCAATGGTGGTTGCATCAAACATCGCATAGTAAATGTCTCTGGTGTTTCAAAGACTTACTTCTGTGAGGGCTATAAGCAGCTCTTTGAGACCATGCTGCCATACTTAAATGCCATGGTATACCTTGAAAATCAGAAGATTCCATATCGCGTTATCAAGCAAATCGCTCCACAAATAGCTGCAGGCATCAAAAAATAAGCGGTTTAGTGAATAAATAGGGATTTTCGTTGGGTTTTTGAGAAAATTTTCTCAATTGAGCGTATGATATACAAATCCTGCCTAGCAGGATAACCTTAGTTTTAAGGCCGTAGTGGTATGCGGCCTTTTTTAAAGCGCCACAACGATAATCCTCCTAACACATGCTCACCATTTGCCTTAGATAAAAACTCTAAGCTCCCATCTATTGGTATGCACTCAATATACAGATGCAATACATGCAATCAGTCAATAAGCATGCTCTAGCCTCTGTACCAATCAAACATCCTCACAAACTCCAGCAAATCTGCCCAGCGCTAATCAAACATCCTCACAAACTCCAGCAAATCTGCCCAGCGCTAATCAAGTATCCACACGAACTCCACCAAACCTTTGTCTGTAGCAATCAAGTAGCCACACGAACACATTTCATTTGTTTTGCAAACTCGTCATGTATGAAAAGACCTAAGTTAGGGATCTGCCAGATAGCGAGTTCAAGATGCTATTCGGGGTATCGGTGCGAGTGGATTGATGGCGTGTATACAGTGAGATTAGGCTGCTGCTTACAAGCGAAGAGCAATTAACAGGAAGAATGGGAAGTATAAAAGAGTAGGGAATAGTGGGGAGATTTCTGGCGTGTCAAAGCGCGCCCTGAAAAGGGCGCAAAACACACAGATTAATTGGTAACAAGAAACAAAAGCACAGAAGATGCTTTGTAACTTGTTGAAGTTGGGAGGCAATGCCTCGAAACCTTTTCATCATGCAAATAACATCATGGGTTAAGTGCAGATGAGATTGTGCTCAACAGAAAACGGCTGAGTCGTTTCGTACTTGAGCAAGCAGACTAAAGAGCATGGCGGAAGCCAGGTTTAATAACTTAGCTGCTGTTGAACTTATGAGTCTGCAAATCTAGGCTGGGGTTGCTGTGACAGCTGCCTAGTGAAACTTGAGGCCTATAAGTAAGCTAATTAAACGAGTCAGATGATCTCTTGCGCTGCTGCTAAGTGCAGTGGATTGTGACGATCAGTACATCTAACTTACAGTGGATCATGATATACAGTGGATCATGACTAAAGGTAATCTTACTTTGCCTGAAAGAGGTGCTTTTAAGTAAGCGCTGCATGAGCTGCAGTTTGAATTTTGTGCTTTCCAAAAAGCAAAAAAGAAAGGGGAGAACGAGCTCCCCTTCCTTTTATTTGTTTACTTGCTAATGCAAGTTACAAACGATTACTTGCCTGAGTCAGCGATAGAACGGATTAACTCAAGAACCTTGTTGGAGTAACCGATTTCGTTGTCGTACCAAGATACTAACTTAACGAAGTTGTCGGTTAAAGCAATACCAGCCTTCTCGTCGAAGATAGAGGTGTGGGTGTTGCCTAAGAAGTCTGAAGAAACAACTTCATCAGCGGTGTAAGCTAATACACCCTTCATGGAGGTCTCAGAAGCTTCCTTTAAGCACTCGCAGATCTCGGAGTACTTAGCGCCCTTCTTTAAGGTAACGGTTAAGTCAACTACGGAAACGTCAGCGGTAGGAACACGGAAAGCCATGCCGGTTAACTTGCCAGATAACTCTGGGATAACCTTACCTACAGCCTTAGCAGCACCGGTTGAGGATGGGATGATGTTCTGAGAAGCACCACGGCCGCCGCGCCAATCCTTTAAGGATGGGCCGTCAACAGTACGCTGGGTAGCGGTAGTTGAGTGAACGGTGGTCATTAAGCCTAAATCGATACCGAAGTTATCGTTGATAACCTTAGCTAAAGGAGCTAAGCAGTTGGTGGTGCAAGAAGCGTTGGAAACGATGTCCTGGCCAGCGTAATCCTTGTCGTTTACGCCAACAACGAACATTGGGGTTGAGTCCTTGGAAGGAGCTGACATAACAACGCGCTTAGCGCCGGCTTCGATGTGCTTACGTGCCTTCTCGTCGGTTAAGAATAAGCCAGTTGACTCAACAACGTACTCAGCGCCGATATCGCCCCACTTTAACTGTGCAGGGTCACGCTCAGCGGTAACACGAACTACGTTGCCGTTAACAACTAAGTGGCCGTCCTGTACGTCAACGGTGCCCTTGAAAGCGCCGTGCATGGTGTCGTACTTGAGCATGTAAGCCATGTACTCAGGTGGGAGTAAGTCGTTAATACCTACAACCTGGATACCGAGCTCTGGGCGGTAGATGGAAGCACGGAAAACGAAACGACCGATACGGCCAAAACCGTTAATACCAACTTTAATCATTGTTAGTCACCTAAATCTGTGTGGTTACTAGAAAATGTGATTACTAATATACGCTGCTTTTTAAGATTTTCAAGATGCAAAGAATTTTCAATAGAGCTTGATCTTGTCAATACATCTTTGCAATTTTCATAAATCCAACTTTTTTAAGCAGCTAAAAGGGGGATATATATGAGCTTTATTACAATGGCTGTGAGTGGCAGCGAGACTAGATACTATTAGTTAGTATCTTAATCTTGTACGACGACCGTATGCCGTGATTTGATGTAAATGAGCCACTTTTACAAATTTTGTAATAATCCAGGCCTGGTTTTGCACTCATTTTGCGGTTTAAGACTGCAAAATTTTGCAGTTATTTCGCAATTTTCATTGTAATGAACAAAACCATAGACTTTCTTTAACGCATCGGCCCTGTATCGGACTTTGTATTAGTCTCCATTCAAATGCGCATATAAATGCCAACTTTTGCCGTTGACTCAACTCTTTGCTAAGACTTTGTGGTAGATCGCAAATTTGCCATATTTTTGCTTGTTTACCGCAATTAATTGTCATCAATACCCTCTTGCACCAAAGTAGATGCAAATTTGCACCTGTATAATCATGAAAAAGTGCCATTAGCTCATTAGTAGTAAATGAAGATGCTTATATTCAATAGCGCTATATTGAGTTGCAGCTATAGTTCTCTATCTATCTCTTTAGTAAGTAGCGGAAACTTTAGAGCACTGTTTTGCCTATCCATTCCACCAGATAGTTTATGTAGAGATCTGTTTTGTTTTATCCATTTAGTTGTTTCTTAGTTTGGGCCTCATGTCCTATCTAGTTTCCTATCTAGATTCCTATTTATATGGTGAGATATGGCTCTTTGTATTTGGGTTTTGGCAGTTTGCTTGACTGGTTTGTTGGTTTTTCTGACTTTATTTGCTGTGTTGCGGTGCAAATTTCGGATTTTGTGCTTGTAGATGATGAAAAGTTTGATGCAATGCAATGCGGAAAGTTTGTCGATGCGTTAGCATGTAGCATAAGTGTCTATACTCATCATCGCTGCTTAACTATTGTGTTTTTACATTTAAGGTTTGGCCTGATGATGAGGATGCTTAATCCACTTGTTTTAGAGGCATTAGGCCTCTAGCAAAAGACTGTCTAAGGGTTGTCTTTTGCAAGATGGCTAAGCCGTGGTGTTTTTAGATGATTGATTTAGAAAACTTTGCAGACCGAATGGGCATTGCCCGTGATTATGTCGATTGCACAGGCAAGCCTACAATAATCTCATCAGATGCTCGTATGGCTACTCTGCAGGCCATGGGCTATGATCTGAGCGACAATGCAGCTCTTGAAGAGCGAGCTCTTAAAGAGGAGCTCTTGCCATATCAGGAGATCTTAGATCCTGTATGCGTGATTCGTGAAGGCGAGCGTCCTTTCATTTATATGCGCACTCCAGAAAATCTCTCTGAGGCTGCACAACTTACTTGGAATTTAGTCCTCGAAGACGGTACAGAGTATTGCGACACTGTGCCTTTAGAGGAAATTGAGATTGCTGATTACATTACAGTGCAAGACCGTACTTACGACATTCGTCGTATCATCTTGCCTGATGTACTGCCACGCAAGCTAACTCTGCCTTGGGGCTATCACACCTTCTCTGTACAGATTAAAGATGGTGTAACTGTTAAGGACTCCATCAAGCAGTCTTTAATTGCAACTCCACTGCGTTGCTATGTACCTGATGAGATGAAGTCAGGTAAAAAGCTGTGGGGTGCTTCTATTCAGCTGTACTCCATTCGCTCTCGTCATAACTGGGGCGTGGGTGATTTCCATGATCTTAAGAGCGTACTTAAGATGGTTCATGATCGCGGTGGTCACTTTGTGGGCTTAAACCCACTGCATGCAGGCTATCCAGCTAATCCTGATCCTGATATGGTCAGCCCTTACTCTCCATCTTCACGTCGCTGGCTCAATATCATTTATATTGCTGTTAATGATATTCCTGAGTACATCAACAATAAG
The DNA here is from genome assembly GCF_000482845.1 of Anaerobiospirillum succiniciproducens DSM 6400. Taxonomy (GTDB): domain Bacteria; phylum Pseudomonadota; class Gammaproteobacteria; order Enterobacterales; family Succinivibrionaceae; genus Anaerobiospirillum; species Anaerobiospirillum succiniciproducens. The sequence continues at coordinate 15,429 of NZ_AXWV01000013.1, read as the reverse complement.
GCAGCTCGTGATTTAGTTGAATCCCCGGCCTTTGCCAAGAAGCTGCAAGCTTTACGTGATCGCGAGTTCGTTGATTATCGTGCGGTACTTGAGTTAAAGCTTAAGGTCTTAGAGATGATCTTTGATTCATCTCGTATGCTCGATAAGCGCACTTCACGTGGTAAGAAGTTTGTTGACTTCATGGAGCAAGGCGGCGAGTCACTTTTGAATATGGCTACTTACGATGCACTGCAGCGTGAGCTTTATTCACAAGGTGAAAATGCTTGGGGCTGGAGAAAATTCCCTAAAGAGTATCAAGACTGCAACTCCACCTTTGTCTCTTTATGGCGTGAAAAGCATCAAGAGCAAGTTTACTTCTACTGCTACTTACAGTTCATTGCCGCTGAGCAGCTTGAAGAGGCTTATGCCTCAGCCAAAGAGTCAGGCATGATCTTAGGTACTTACCGCGATTTAGCTGTAGGCGTATCTGAAGGCTCATGTGACGTTTGGGCTGATACTGACAATATCTACCGTGGCGCTGCTGAGGTCGGTGCTCCACCTGATCCATTAGGCCCATTAGGCCAGTCATGGGGTCTTGCTCCAATGGAGCCGCATGCACTGCGTCGTAGCCGCTATCGTCAGCTCATTTCTTTATATCAAGCCAATATGAAGTCATGTGGTGCACTGCGTATTGACCATGCCGCTGGCCTCTATCGCTTCTGGTGGGTAGCACAAGATCACAAGCCAACTGATGGTGCTTATGTTTATAACAATATGCACGATTGGTTAGGTATCTTAGCTTTAGAGTCTCAGCGTAATAAGTGCCTCATCATTGCCGAGGACTTAGGCACCATTCCTATGGAGTTACGCGTAGCTCTTAAAGAAGTTGGTGCATACTCTTATAAGCTCTTCTTTGGCGAGCGTGCAGCTGATGGTGGCTTTATTGCTCCTCAAGATTATGAGCCTCAAGCCTTATCTGCATTAACCACTCACGACATGGCAACCTTAGTTGGTTGGTGGTCTCATTATGATATTGAGCTGAGCAATAAGCTTGGCATCTTCACTGATGAGATTGCACAGCGTATTTCGCAAGATCGTATGGAGGCAAAACAGCGTATTCTCGACAGCCTCCATGGCTTAGGTTCAGCAGGTGATGACGTACCTAGACGTGCCCATGAAATTGATGAGATGACTGAGGCCTTAATCGTGGCTTTAGAAAAGCATATGTGTCGTGGTTCATGCGCCATGTTCTCATCCCAGATCGAGGACTGGATTGGTGTCTTAAAGCCAGTTAACGTTCCAGGCACCTTCCGCGAGTATCCTAACTGGCGTCGTAAGCTCACAGTTAACATTGAGGACATCGAAAAAGATAGCTTTGTCCGCTACTTAACTAATGCCATGACAGAAGCTCGCAATGAAAGACCTCATCACCTCTACTAAATAATGTCTAAGCGCCTATGTCATCTAGGATAGAGATAACAAATGCATATCCTAAGCTTGGCAAGATGCGTAACTAGAGGTTGATACTAAAGAGACTAGTGCATTTTTGTACTGGTCTCTTTTGTTTTGTGCGCTCTAAAAATGTTGAATGAAGTAAAACCAACACCCCACATAAAGCGAAAAGAGGTTGTTAGTGTGCTCAATACTAGAGCAGCAATGGCATTGAAAACATTGCTAATACGCTACCTTGCTAACACTTTTGAAAATTTGCTGCGTAAATATTGCGAGCTTGGCCACGTAACCGAGCAAGTCTTAGCGCACTGTACATTGGTCTGTACTATAGTTATAACATGTCAAAATATACTTTGAGCTATGTAGTATCTATCGTGTTCTTTGCACTGTATATTTATCACTTTTGCACTGTTTTAAGGCTAAAAGTGGATTATATGGCGTCAAAGACATTCTATAAGTATATTAGACATGCAAAAGTGTCATTGTAGTTATGCATATCCTTTGATGCATTTAGCTTGGTGACTATTGTGATGTGATATCTAAGCAAAGGTAGCACTGCTACGCTAAGGCGTAGCTTGAGAGGCTATGTGGCCTCATTAGCGTTTATTACTTGCTTAGATTCATCTTAAAACCGATTTCATATGACTGTGCTATAACGAGCACACCATTTGTTGCTTAGAGCTTACATAAAGTTCTTGGCGACATTTTGCCTTAGTACTTTGACAATAAGAGAACTCTCTACCTTAGAGGCAATTGCATACTTCACGGTTGGGCGTGGACACATAAGTTCCATCAAGAGCTTAGCTTTGATTTTACGCCACTGGGCTTGTTGTTAAGAGAATAAGGCGCTGATTGTTCTGACCTGTATACGTGTTAAGGTCAGATACTGCAGATAGGTTTGTTGCGCAGCTTAGTTTGCGCTCTATAAACTTGGTCATAACTACTGTAGCTAAAAGTATGGTTTTAAAGGTACCTTGGGCTTTTAGTTTCTAGTGGTTAGGTAGATAGTTATCTTTAGCCTAGCTGTTACGAGCTTGAGACAAGTTTTTCTAACCTATCGCAATGTTAAGGAGCTTGAGAATGCTTATTGATGAACTCAACAGTGCACGTCTTGCCAAGCCTTTTGAAGTATTAGGCTTGCAACCAAACCCTAATGGTAACGGCTTTGTTCTCAGAGCTTGGTTGCCAGGTGCAAAGTCTTGCCGTGCTTTAACTTTAAGGGGCAAGGAGGAAATCTGTGTACTCAATGTCATCAATCCAGATGGCCTGTTTGAGAAGGTCATGGAAGATGTCAAGGCTCCTTTCCACTATGTATTTGAAGTAGTCTACAACGACTCTAAGATCGAAATTGTAGACCCATATCAGTTCCGCGATGAGGCTTTCTACGGTCTTAACACCATGTACGAAAGCCCTGAGAACATCTATAAGACTTTAGGCGCTCAGTTAATTGAGTTAGAAGTTGATGGCGTCAAGGTAAAGGGTACTAAGTTTGCCGTTTATGCACCTTCTGCAACTTCTGTAGCTGTAATCGGCGACTTCAACTTCTGGGATGGCCGTCGTCACCCAATGGCTCGCTCCTTACTTGGCCACTGGGTATTATTCGTACCTGATTTAGGTGCAGGCCAGCGCTATAAGTTTGAAATCAAGGATAATAACGGCAATCGTCTGCCTCACAAGGCTGACCCTGTTGGTTTCTACCACGAGCAGTATCCATCCTTTGCTTCTATCATTTCCGATCAGACTACTTATGAGTGGCATGATCAGGAGTGGCAAAAGGCTCAGCAGTGCGACAAGCTTACTCGCCCAATGTCCATTTACGAGGTGCACTTAGCATCTTGGAAGCGTAAGGCTGACGGTTCTTCTTTAAATTACCGTGAGCTTGCCAAGGAGCTTGTAGATTACTGTAAGGAAATGGGCTATACCCACATTGAGCTGCTACCTGTAATGGAATATCCATTCTCTGGCTCATGGGGTTATCAGCCAACTGGTCTGTTTGCTCCAACCTCACGCTTTGGCGGCATCGATGACTTTAAGTTCTTCGTTGACACCTGCCACCGTAACAACATCGGTGTGATTTTAGATTGGGTTCCTGCTCACTTCCCAACTGATGCTCACGGCTTAGCTCGCTTTGACGGCACTCCAGTTTATGAGTACGAAGACCCACGTCGTGGCTGGCACCCAGATTGGAACTCCTTAATCTACGACTTTGGCCGTGATACTGTACGCAACTTCTTAGTAGCCTCTGCCTTAATTTGGCTTGATTACTACCATGTTGACGGTCTGCGTGTAGACGCTGTTGCTTCTATGCTTTACTGGGATTACTCACGTAAGGATGGTGAGTGGATTCCTAACGTTAACGGCGGCAACATCAACTACGAAGCAGTTTCTTTCTTAAAGTGGTTTAACGAGACTGTTTACGCTAAGTATCCAGGTGCAGTTACCATCGCTGAAGAGTCCACCGCCTTTACCGGCGTTTCCCGTCCTACTTACACTGGCGGCTTAGGCTTCGGCTTTAAGTGGAACATGGGCTGGATGCACGATAGCCTTGAGTACATGGCTCAGGATCCATACTTTAGAAAGTACCACCATGGTGAAATGTCATTCTCCATGATCTACGCTTACAACGAGAACTTCATCCTCTCTATTTCTCACGATGAGGTAACTCATGGTAAGCACTCCATGCTCTACAAGATGCCAGGCGACGAGTGGCAGCAGGCAGCAAATCTGCGCTCTTTCTTAGCCTACCAATACGGTCATCCAGGCAAGGTGCTCAACTTCATGGGTACTGAAATTGCCCAGGGCAACGAGTGGAACCATGATGCCGGCTTAGATTGGTGGTTACTCCAGTACGACAAGCATAAGGGTGTACAGGCTTTAGTTAAGGACTTAAACCACTTCTATCAGCAAAACGAAGTACTGTGGGCTAACGATTACGATCCTGACTGCTTCCGCTGGCTCGACGTATCTGATGCTGAGCACTCTGTATTTGCAATGCTGCGTACTCTGCCTGAAAAGGGTGGCAACGCAGCGAAGAGCGGCAATGTGAAGGATGAGATCATGATGGTCTCCAACTTCACTCCAGTTCCATATGTTGCTTATCGTCTTGGTGTACCACGTCCTGGTACTTACAAGGTGGTATTTAACACTGATGACAAGAAGTACTGGGGTTCAGGCTACTCAACAGGCCCAGAGAGCATGGTAGCTTCCAATATCTCATGGCAAGGTCAGTACCACTCCTTAGTGCTTGATCTGCCACCTTTAGCTACTGTCTTCATCAAGCGTGTTGGTGATTAATCAGATCTAGCACATCTCATCGCTTTTAGTGATGGATAATGCAGTTTAATAAGCTGTAAAAAAGCCCAGCCTAGCGCTGGGCTTTGTCATTTTGGTCGGCAGCAAATTATTAAGATACAGGGGCCATTTGTTGTTTGCCTGTTAATTGCTCTTGTTATTTGTCTGTAATTGCTCTTTTGTGTGCCTCTTAATACCTTTGTTGTTTGGCAGGCGGGGACTCTTTTGGCTTTTACAAATGTGTTTGGGAGTGGTTTGCTTTTGTGGCTTTGGATGCAAGAGATTGTTACTTAATGTGCAGCTTTGCTAGCTTGGTTGTGTACACATTTGGCGCGTAGGCAGCTTATGAGGCTGTCAAATTAATTTATCTATGTGATCTATATCGATTATGTATCACCAGTTTGCATTGTTAATGAGCCGATGGCGCGTCATTGCAGCATAATACTAACAAGGATTTGGTATGTTTTAATACTTGGTGGCTTTAGGTGCCTCGCACCACTTAAAACCATGGAGGTAGTGTTTAAGATGCGTTCCTTTAGCGCAGCACTAAAACTTACTGTGGTAACAAAGCTCAAGTGCCATTGTTGAAAAACTTATAGAGGACTAGTTCTTCTGTTCCCAAGTTAAGTTTCATGTTTTGATCTGTCAGCCCTCTTGATGGGCTTATCTTGTTGCTACAAAGCGAGTTGTGTAGCTTTAAGATAAAGTAGTGAAAGTATGAGCACCTTAACTGTAGTACATGGATGCGCCTTGGTATGCTCATTTATGTTCTGGGGATTGGCAGGTTATTAGATTGCTCTGTAAGTGCTTTCATAAGGAGCGATGAATGCTCGAGTTTGTATCTGAAGATCGAATGCGTCAAACTGGACTAGGAGCAACTTTATATGATGATGGTTGCTACTTTAGTATCTGGGCACCTGATGCAGCTGAAGTTGTAGTTCACTTATACAGCAAAAAAGAAGTAAAACTTGGATCTTTTCCGCTAGGTCAACAGAAAGGCGGTGTTTGGTATGGCTTTATCAAAGGTGCTAAAGCCGGAGACTGCTATGCCTTGGAAACTAGAGGCACAAATGATCCTAATCAGGGCTTTTACTTTAAAGAGGGCCGTTATTTAGTCGACCCATATGCTAAGTTGCTCACTAAGCCGTTTAACTACGATGAGGATATGTATCTCAATCACTCCGAGGAATTTATTCCAAAGGCAGTGATTGTTGGTAACGATGACTTTAACTGGGAAGGTGTTAAGAAAGTCTTCCGTGATCGTGCTGACGTAATCTTGTATGAAGCTCACGTCAGGGGCATGACTAAGCTCAAAGAAGATGTACCGCTTAATCACAGAGGTACTTACTTAGGTATGTGCCATGAGAGCGTGATTGAGCACTTAAAGCGTTTAGGCATTACTACTGTTCAGTTAATGCCTGTCGCTGCCTCTATGAGTGAGCCATTCTTAGTTAAACGCGGCTTAAAGAATTACTGGGGCTACAATCCAGTCTGCTTCATGGCTCCAAATCCAGAGTATGCTTGTGATCCGCTCAATGCGATCAACGAGTTTAAGACCATGGTTAAGACTTTCCACAAAAACGGTATTGCCGTGATTTTGGATGTGGTGTTTAACCATACTGCAGAGGCAGGTATTGATGGTCCGGTGCTTAGCTACAAGGGCTTAGATGCTCGTAGCTACTATGCCTATGAGCCAAAGCAAGATCGCTCATTAGATTATGCAAACTATATCAATGCTACAGGTTGCGGTAACTCATTTAATGCCGACAGCATGGTCTCAACTCGTCTTATCATTGACAGCCTTAAGTATTGGCTCAATGAGATGCGCGTCGATGGCTTCCGCTTTGATCTTGCGGTAACCATCTGTCGTGAGTCGCATGCCGGCTCATACTATGCCTTTGACTCAAACTGCGGCTTCTTTAAGGCATGCTTTGCTAATGAAGAAATTCAGCATGCTCTCATGGTGGCTGAGCCTTGGGATCCAGGCTTAGGCGGCTATCACTTAGGCGGCTTCCCTCGTGGTTGGTCAGAGCAAAACGATCGCTATAGAGATGCTGTTCGTAAGTTCTGGCGTGGTGATCGCGGCTTACTGGGTGAGCTTGCCACTCGCATCTTAGGCTCGCGTGATGTCTTTGCTAAGGGCCAACGCTCAATCAACGCCTCAGTAAACTACATTACTTACCATGATGGCTTCACGCTTGAAGACTTAGTGTCCTATAACTTCAAGCACAACGAGCTCAATCAAGACAATAACTCAGACGGTACTAACGAAAACTACTCTTACAACTGTGGAGAAGAGGGCGTAAGCCGTGATCCTGAGGTGATTAAGCGTCGTTGGCAGATGAAGCGTAACCTCATGGCTACTCTCATCATCTCTCAAGGTATTCCGCACTTCTTAGGCGGTGATGAGCTTAGTCGTACTCAGCTTGGTAATAACAACTCTTATTGCCAAGACAATGACTTAAACTACTATCATTGGAATATCTCACAAGAGCAACGTTACTTCCTTGATTACTTGTGCAAGCTGATGCGAGTGCTTAATACCTCTCGTGTGCTCAAAGAAATTAACCTCTTTGATGACTTCTTCTACAAGTTTGAGAATGACTATATTGCTAAGTGGAGAAAGTCGAACGGTACGCTGTTGTCTGATGCCGATTGGCACTCAACTGAGATTAACCACTTCTGCCTGTATGTGGGTGATCGCAATAACAAGGGCGAACGTTGGTGTCTCATCGTTAACAACGAAGATAAGGACTTAATGTTCCGCCTGCCAAGTATTTTCCATGACCGCTACTGGTCTGCAGTGATCGACTCATCAGAAGTTGATGGCGAGCCACGTAGATACTCTAACGAGTCTGGTCTTGAAAACATGGTGGCAGCGCATAGCGTGAAGATCATGCGTATGGAGACTGTACAGACCTCCAAGCTGCTCACCGAGGAAGCTCTCGACGAGCTGGCCGATTCCAACATGCTGCAAAAGTACACTCGTGGAAATACTCGTTTCCAATACTAAGAGTGTAATAGCCTTGCTTGTAGCCAAGCTCACAGCACTGTTCAAAGCAAGCTAATCAAATGCTGCCAGCAACAAGCTGCAGTCAAAAGCTGGCAACAGCAAGCAGCATGGCAACACGCTAGCGGCCCATTAAAAAGGTTGCTAGCACACTTTCAAATCTAAATTAGGCTTTCACAGCTACATCAAGCCACTTAGCTAGACATAGGTTCTAACTAAGTGGCTTTTTCATTTCATAAGCCATAAGACGAAGCTTAGTTAATAAGCAGAATAACGATGATGGCAAAGCGGCAGAACACACGACAAAGCTTAAGCTACACTCCTTTGGTCTAGATGAAGATAGAGCTGCTATCCTTGGGCTAGATGAAGATTGAGTGCCCCTCGCTGCTTTTAGCGCTACGCTTCTTGCTACTAATGGTGCTCATGGTCTTGTTTTCCCACAAAATGGCCGTTTGCATATTGGTGCGGTATAATGGAGCGCTTTTTAGAGCAAAGTTCACCATGAGGCTAATGGTTTTAGTCCTTTGGTTGAGCATGCTTTTGACAAATGCCGAGAGGCATCTAATTAACAGGGCATTGCAATGAGCAGTAGATCTTCATCCTCAAATTCATTTAGCTCTTTTTCAGATCTAAAGGATTTACAAGCGCAACTGCGTAGACAAAATGCAGACTTAGCACAAGCTAAGGCTGATGCCATCATTGTGAAAGATGGTCAGGAGTCTACTAACAAGCTCAAGCAAAAAGCAGCAAGTCTAGCTAAGTTCACCTCAGCTGCTGAAAACGCCCTTAAGGCAAAAGCTTTAGAGGCTCAACGTACCAACCATTCTGTTTTAGCCGCAAGCGATAACGATAATGCTCGCGGCACTAACGGTCATGCTCAAAAACAAGAGCGCCGTGAGCGTTTAAAGAGTGCTGATCGTGCTGAGCGCTCTAATGATGGCAATCGCACCGAGCGAGGTGAGCGTACTAATCACCATGAACAAGGTGAGCGCACTAATCGCGCTGAGCGAGGTGAGCGCACTAATCACCATGAACAAGGTGAGCGTACTAATCGCGCTGAGCGAGGCTCAAATCGTCGTGAGCGCAATGATGGCAGCAAGAATCGTAACCGTTCTAATGATCGTAATAAGAACGAGACAGAGCAACAGCGTTTAGATCGTGCTTTAAACCGTCTGCAGCGTAAAGCTATGGACTTAAACGAGCATGCTCAAAAAGATCAGGAGCGCAAGGTTGCTGACAAGTCTGAGCGCGATAGTAAAGATCGCAAGGCCTCCAATAAAAAACAAGCTCAGCAAAGACCACGCAGCAACCATGAAGAGCGCAAAGATCAAAATCGCCCTCATCAGGATCATGAGTCAAAGAACAAGCATGAGCGTAATGCCAAGTCTGCAAAAGAAAAGAAAGGCGCTAAAAAAGCTCCACTTTTAGATGGTAAATACTTTGATCTTGAGGCTCTCAAATTAGTTCGAGAGCATCAGGACAATATGTCCTACCAATCTCGTCGTCTTGCTTATCGCAAACTTACTGATTTAGATCAGGCCATCTTAGCTTTGATGCAGTCTTTGTTTGATGATGCATCCGCTTGTGAGGCACCAAGCGCCGCAGCTGCAGCTAATGCAGCTGCAAATGCAGCTGATGGTGCTGATGGCGTTGATGCTGGTGCTGCTGTTGGTTCAGCTGCCGTGGGTGTAGATAAGCGCGAGCTGCTTAAGGATGTACTTGCAAGTGAGGAGATTGTCCTTAAGCGTGAGGAGCTTAAGGAGTGGGTTGAAAGTGAGGTTGCGTCACTAAAGGCCCGTGGTGACAATGTTCCAAAGCTTGAGTATCCAGAGTCCTTACCAGTATCTCAGCGTCGTGAAGAGATCGTGAAGGCCATTAAGGAAAATCAGGTAGTTATCATCGCCGGTGAAACTGGTTCTGGTAAGACCACGCAGATTCCTAAGATGTGTTTAGAGGCTGGCTTTGGTATCAAGGGCTTAATTGGTCATACTCAGCCTCGTCGCTTAGCCGCCCGTGCTGTGGCCTCCCGTATTGCCGAAGAGCTGCATGAGCAATTAGGTAAGAGCGTCTCATACAAGGTACGTTTTACTGACATTAGCTCACCTGAGGCCTATATCAAGTTAATGACCGACGGTATCTTGCTCTCTGAGCTTGCCTCTGATCGTCAGTTACTTAGCTATGATGTCATCATCATCGACGAAGCCCACGAAAGATCGCTCAACATCGATTTCTTACTGGGTTATTTAAAGACGCTGCTCATTCGTCGTCCTGAGCTTAAGATCATCATCACTTCTGCTACTATTGATGTGGAGCGTTTCTCTGAACACTTTGGAGGTGCTCCAATTATCGAGGTTTCAGGACGTACTTATCCTGTAGAAGTTGTGTATATGCCTTTAATGGAAGATCACAAGGGCGTATATATTGAGCATCATGATGGCACTGGTCATTATGAGCGTGATTACTCAGACAATGGCTTTGAGACAGGATCAGACGAGCGCAATGCTCAGATTGATGCCATGCTAGCTGACAACGGTCCTGGTGCGTGGTCTGACTATCAGCACTCTGGTGGGGCCATGGCTCAATTGCGTATGGCTGCCAATAGCTTAAAGTCATCAAACAGCAGCAAAACTGCAGCAGGGGCAAATACTTCAGGTGCTAAGAGCACTTCACTTACTGCAGGAGCTAAGAGCACTGCACTAAAGAGTGCTGCTACAGCTTTACGTAATGTACGTAATGATGGCGATGAGCAAGATATTCCAGATACCTTAGATATTAGACAAGGTATCTTGCAGGCAGTTCATTACCTCATGGCTCGTGGAAGAGGCGATATCTTAGTCTTCTTACCTGGTGAGCGTGATATTTTAGAGATCTCACAGTTCTTACGCAAAGCAGGACTAAAAGATACCGAGATCGTGCCTTTGTATGCTCGTTTAGCTGCATCAGAGCAAAACAAGATCTTTACTGAGCACACTGGTGTACGTATTGTTCTTTCTACTAACGTAGCTGAAACATCTTTAACCGTACCTGGTATCAAATACGTTATTGATCCAGGCTTAGCTCGTATCTCACGTTATTCCTCACGTACTAAAGTACAGCGTCTGCCAATTGAACGTGTCTCTCAAGCAAGTGCTAATCAGCGTAAGGGTCGTTGTGGTCGTGTAAGTGATGGTATCTGTGTACGTCTGTACTCAAAGGATGATTTTGATAGCCGTCCACAGTTTACCGATCCTGAAATTCTGCGTACCAATTTAGCTTCGGTATTGCTGCAGATGGCCTCTTTACGCTTAGGTAGAGTAGAGAGCTTCCCATTTATTGATGCCCCACAGCAACGTCAGGTAAGCGACGGTTTACGTCTGCTTGATGAACTTGGTGCTACTGTGATTGGCAAGGGTAATTTTGGTCCAGATGGTGAGCATTTACAGCTCACACAAGTTGGCCGTACCTTATCAAGACTGCCATGCGATCCACGCTTAGGTCGTATGATTATTGAGGCATCTAAATATCGTGCTCTCTCTGAGGTGTTAGTTATTGTCTCAGCTCTTGCGGTCATGGATCCACGCGAGTATCCAATTGACAAGAAAGAGGCCGCAACTCAGTATCACAAGCGCTTCTTTGATGAAAAGTCTGACTTCCTCTCTTACCTCAAGCTTTACGAGTATATTCGTGAGTTACAAGGTTCGCTTAGCAACTCTGCGATGCGCCGTCAGCTCAAGCAAGAGTTCATCTCATTCTTACGCGTCCGTGAGTGGTTAGATGTACACCGTCAGTTAAGAGCATCAGCCCAAATGCTAGGCCTTAACTTTAATGATGAGAAAGCTGAGTATGAAGCCATTCATAGATCGCTGATCGCTGGTTTATTAAGCCACATTGGTATGGTTGAGCCTAATGGCAATAACTATATCGGTGCGCGTGGTACTAAGTTCTTAATCTTCCCAGGCTCTCCAATTGCCAAGAAGCCACCAAAGTGGCTTTGCGCTGCTGAGCTTGCTGAGACTACTCGTCTATTTGCTCGAACAGTTGCGGCTATTGATCCAGGCTATGCCGAAGCTGCAGCTCCGCATTTAATTAAGAATAGCTATAACGAGCCACATTGGTCTAAGAAGAATGGCTGTGTGATGGCCTATCTGACCCGTAGTATCTACGGTCTGCCAATTGTGCAAAAGCGTTTAGTACAGTATCAGGATATTGATCCAAAACTTTGTCATGAGCTGATGATTCGAGATGGTTTTGTTGAGGGCAATATCGATTGCAACCATCGCTTCTATAAGCACAACCTATCGCTGATTGACGATGTAGAGTACCTTGAGGACAAGGTTAGACGTCGTGATCTCTTAGTAGATGCCTCCTCATTAGAGCAGTTCTATGCAGAGCGCATCCCAAGCGATATTTGCAATATTCGTGACTTTGACAAGTGGTGGCGCACTAAGGCAAAAGAAGATCCACACTTCTTAGACTTTAGCTATGAGACTATCTCTCGTACTGACATTATGAGCATTGAAGACAAGCTCTATCCTGAGTTCTGGTCTCAAGGCTCCATGCGCTTTAAGTTAAGCTACGTCTTTGATATTGGCTCTGATCGTGACGGTGTTACAGTACATATCCCAATTACTGTATTAAATCAGGTCAAAGCTGATGCTTTCTTATGGCAAATTGACGGCTTACGTCAGGAGCTTTTTGCCTCCTTGATTCGTTCACTGCCAAAGAGATTACGTCGTAATCTCATTCCGGCACCTGAGTATGCTAAGGCATTAGAAGATAGCTTACGTCCATATTTCATGAGCTTTATTGAGACTGATGCCTCAGGCATTTCTGCAGCCTCAGTGAACAACTCTATGCATGCATCCACTAACTTAGATGCGGGCGCTGCAGCGGCTCAAGGTGGCTTAGCTAACAACTCCTCTAACAGTGCTAAAGGCAAGAACAAGCGTGTGGTTTCTGAAAACCTCTTTGTTGCAGTAGCTCAAGAGCTTACTCGCATGGGTGGTGAGATTGTTACTGCTGAAGATTTTGATAAGAGCTTGATTGAACCTTACTTATTCGTCAACTTCTCAGTTGAAGGTGTCGATGGTAAAGAGATGGCTTTTGGTAAGGACTTTGCCGCACTTTCATCAAGACTTCAAGGCAAGGCTCGTGAGGTCTTACATCAGGTAGTTAAGACTCATCAGGTAGCACCTCCTGCCACCTCATGGGAGTATGGCACCATTAAGCGTGAGCAAGTTACTAAGCAAGGATCACTGCGTATTACAGCATATCCTGCGCTAACAGATCACGGCGATGGTGTAACTTTAGAGCTCTATGACAATCCACAGCGTCAAGAGCGTGCGATGAGAGCAGGTTCCGTTAAGCTGATTGCTTTAAGCTTAAAGACACCAACCTCATATCTTGAGACTCATCTGCCTAATAGAGCCAAGCTCTCCATGTACTATCAGCCACTTGGCTCTATCAAAGAACTGATCTTTGATTTGATGTTGTGTGCGATTAGCAACATCATGGAGCGCAATGGTGGTGTACCTTGGGATGAGGATAACTTTAACCGCATTCGTGAGATCGTTCGCGGTGAGCTTAATGATGAGGCTTTAGCTGTTGCCAATGTAGTAGAACAAAGCTTAGTTAAGGCTCATGAGTTAAAGCGCCTATTAAAGGGCAATATCTCTTTTGACTTGGCAAGATCTTATGCAGACCTTAACCATCAGCTGGATAGCCTTATTTACAAGGGCTTTATCTCCGATTGTGGTCCTGAGCACTTAAAGGAAATGCCTCGTTACTTACAGGCTGCCTTAGAGCGTGTTCAAAGACTCAATCGCGATGTGGTGCGCGATCAGATGTACATGCGTACTCTCGAGAACTTAGAGGACGAGTATGAGAAAGTAGTTAAGTCATACCATACTGACTTACTGCCACCTCCACTAAAGGATGTACGTTGGATGATTGAGGAGCTCCGTGTTTCTTACTTTGCCCAGCATCTTGGTGTTATCGGCCCAATTTCCGATAAACGTATCTACACCGAATTGCAGCGCATTCAAAAGGAATACCCACCGCACAAATAGCCACAGCTAGACTAAGTCCACAGCTAGACTAAAGCCCAGATGCAGACTAAGTTCACAGCTAGGCCTAAGACAAAAGGTAGACCTAAGTCCACAGCTAGACCTAAGCCAAAATGTAGACTAAGTTCAAAGCTAGACTTAAGCCCAGAGGTAGACCTAAGCTAGCAAAATAGCTAAACAGCTAAATAACCATGACACCATCAGCACTTGTTAGCGTAGCAAGTGCTGCGCTAATGCAAAATGAAGGATGATGGTGAAAGTTGATATAAAAAAGGCCTGTCAGTTGTGTACTGCAGGCCTTTTTAATGATTATTGTCCAAGCAGCAAGTGCTTGGCGATAGAGGTCTTGTTAACTTTGTGATAATTGCAGACGCAGCTGATTGGCGTCATTATCAAGCTGGGCAATTGTCATGGAATCGAGGTTTAAAGCTGCAGCTAAGTCGCTTAAGTAACGACGTTCCATGTCGTTATCAGCAACAATGGCAGTAGCTGAAAGTTTGTAAATATCAAGTGCCTGCTGCTGATTTGAAACCTTGGAAGCTAATGCCTTAGGATCAAGCGGTGCATTTAAGAACTGGCTGATAGTGGCATTGAAGTTTGAATCTGGGCTTACGGTTTGGGCTGTCTTTAAGATCATCTCCTGCTCTTGACGATCGATATGACCATCAGCACGAGCAGCAAAGATCATGGCCTGTAAAATAAGCTTGCCGGCATCATCATTTGGCAGAGCTAATGGCTGGTTTTGCTGTGCAGCATTGTAAGCGGCAAAAGGATCATCAGATGGAGCGCTCTGACCATAGCCGCCTTGAGCACCATAGCCACCTTGTGGAGCGCCATAACCGCCTTGAGGGGCACCGTAGGCACCTTGTGGAGCGCCATAACCGCCTTGAGGGGCACCGTAGGCACCTTGTGGAGCGCCATAACCACCTTGAGGGGCTCCATAGCCACCCTGAGGTACATTGGCAGCCTGATCTTGGGCCTTGCGGCTATTAGACCAGTTATCGTACATCTTGTAAGCAAGGGCTGCTAAAGCTGCTGAACCGCCAACTACGGCAACATTCTTAGCGGCTTTTTTAACACCCTTTGAACCACCAAACAGAGCGCCTACTAAGCCGCCTACGCCTGCAGCGCCAAGCATGCCAGCACCTGATGGGATATTTGATGGAATATTCTTACCAACGGTATCTTTTAACTTGCCGAAAAGGTCGCTCATAGTCACTCCGTATGCGTGGTGATACTTAAACCAAATAGCGACGAAGTATCGAAACAGGAAAAAGGCTTCGTCGCCCTGTGTGAACTTATTATTTCTTAACTAGCTTAGGGAAAACTTAGAAAGCACACAAAAATCCGACATTTGCTTAAAAATTATCAAAAGTGTGACCATCGACATTCATTTACAGCGATCAATGAGCCTCGTGCACATAAGAGTTCGTTGAACAAGATGCTGCTCATTGCAATAAGCGATGCGGTAGATGCGCTAAAAGAATGCTAACGTTTGTACTTAGTTCCATACAAAAATCGATGAACAGATGAATGGCAAGCCATGATGGGGAGCAATTAACAGTTTTGAAAAATATAGAAAAATGTGTTAATATACATTTATTATGAGCACATATAAGATTGGACAATTTGCTAAATTGGTACGCCGTACCC
>NZ_AXWV01000012.1 GCF_000482845.1 Anaerobiospirillum succiniciproducens DSM 6400 | reverse complement strand
ACTTAACAAGACCAGATAGGCCCTCTGAAAGAAGCTTGCCTACAGTTTTACGATTCGTTGTACGAGCTCGACCCTTCTTAATAACATTGCCATTTTCATCGAGTACGGCTGGTTCCCAGATAGACAGATAAGTTGTTAGATACGAATACTTTCCATTACGGGTTACTTTGATTGCAGGTAGGTCGAATGGTAGAGGTAGGAAGTCTTTCATGGGGTTATGTACTCGGTCAATAAATGGATAGGTGATTATATTATATATTGACCGATAAAACAAGGGATATTCAATGATTATATATATCAATATTGATCGTTATATGATCAAAGGAGTAGGTAGGCCATGCCAGGATAGGCGAGGATAGAATAGCCGAGTCTTGAGTAAGGCAGGTGTAGCTGTGGCGCTGTGCTGAGCTTGAGATCAAAGGGGAGATCACAAGATGAGCTGTTGTGCGTGTGCTTAAAGATGCAAACATTGGCTGCATAACAATCATCTAGGGCTTTGTGCTAACTCCTATCTTCACATGATAATAATTATCATTTGTAAAATTGGACGTTTAGTTTTCTTTGGGAAGTTTAGATCTTTGTGATTCCATGTTGTATCAATGAGGAGGTTTTGAGCCCTCATTAGTATCGGCATATGTTTTAATTTTAGGTTGCGATTTTTGATCTAATGTTAGCGGTGATCTTTTTACTGCTATGGTTCATTTGAGCAAGCTTAGCTAAGCACTGTTTTGATCCATGACTAGTGATCTTATATGACTTAGTTATACTAACGACGCGTTTAGCTAAGGCTGTGAGTTCTTTTAACCTATGCTCATGAATCATGACGATCTTTTAAGCCATGATCTTTATATCCACGATCTTAAATATGTCTTTTAGTAAAGGCAGCAAGATTCTAGTGGCTCAATTGGCTACGATCTTATCTTAAGTGTAGCAAAGTAGTTGTTGCGCTTGTAAGTTTGCTGTGGGCCCTTAGTGGTGAGCATATGGTTATGCCTAGCCATTAAATGCTGGTGATCTTAAAGGCAATTAATCTTTGCCATCGTAAGGAACGTTACTTTCTCTTAAGTTTTAGACGATTGCGCTTAGCTTAAGAGCGTTTTACACGAGTGGTGATCTTAACTTACAGACCTGCTATGGGCAGATGCAAAAATGCTTAGTCTGATCAGATCTCTTAGCGAGTCTCACTTCATTAAGATGTGCTCTTATGCGCCTTGTGAGGTAGTGTTTTGGTCACACGATCTTGGTCTTATTCAAAATTAACCTTATATGTGTGCAATCTTGATCTTATTGCAACATTTAGGGGATTTGATGGCAAGATCGCATAAAGTGACATTGTTCAATGTCACAATCTTGTGTGAATGATCCGAGATCACCCTTGCTAAAACGTTATAATCTGATGTGGTGTCTGCACCCCATTAAACTTAGTTTTTGCTTTACATGGTACATGTTAAGTGAATGCAACATAATCTTATGATCTTGTGTGCCTAAGTTATGCATTGCTTTTGTTGGTAATGTTTGCAGACCATGTATTTTGTTTCTGGGTAGTCAATCAGGTTTTTCAGGTGTGCTATGTCCGATTTTCGTGATAATGCAAGTCAAACCCCGACAATCGTAGATCGCAGTCGACTGTCTTCTAAAAAGAACGAAGAGTGGTATGACCAGGGCTTTGACCTGGGCGAAGATGCTAGTTCTAAAGAAGATCTCGCCGCCTACGGTATTAATCCTGATCTCCTGAAGTCTACTAGCGAGCAGCTCTCTGAGGCTAGCCGCAATCAAGAGCAATCAGACGCTGAAAAGCTGCGTGAAGGCTCTAGTGTTGAGCTTGATATGGATCCACTAGCTGATAAGACCAGCTTTGGTGGTTCTACTGTGCGCGTTAACCAAGGCCCACGTACTGGTCCAATCGTTATCGGTGGTCAAGGAAAGATCTATAGCGATAGTGAGATGGCTGCAGCTAAGGGATCAATGCCTGTTTATTCAGATAAGTATCTCGACGCACGTCAAGTTGGCACCCCATCTAGTGGCGCTGTGGGTACATCTTCACCAGAAGAATACGATAGCGAGTATGGCACTTTAGCTAGAGGCAATCGCTCTGTCATTACTGCCGCTGATGAGCGTTACATTCAGCAGCGCAAAGAAGAAGAGCTCGCTGCCCGTTCTTTATCTAATGCATCACGTACAGCTGTTGGTGGTGCTGAGTTAGTCAAACCTCGAGAGCTTTCTTCATCTCCTGCTCTGCGCAAGATGCAGTTACAGGAAATGCGTCGTCGTCAGCTCAAAGAACAGCAAGAGCGTTTCCAAAAGGCTCGTGCTGAGCGTGAGCGTCAAAAGCAGAACATCTTAAATCTGCAGCGTGAACAGCGTCAGCAAATTCTCAATACTCAAAATGATCTTACTGAGGCCACTTCCTCTGGCAGCGTGCGCACAACTAAGAGCACCATGCTGGCTAATCGTGTGTCTGGTAAGCAGATTCCTAAGGATAGACGCGATAGCATTTGGAATGATGCACGTATGGCTTTAGAGGCTATTGCACAAAAGCAAGGCAATGCATCTCCATACAAGCAGCAATCAAAGTTTTCATTTGTTCGCTCTCAGCAAGGCATTCCGGCTGGTGTAGCCGTGCGTGGCGGTCATTCTCGTACCGAGCTTAAAGGCGGATATATTCCTTTATTCGATCAGCCAAGCGGTTCACAGGCTCCTACTGTATCAGCTGAAGGATTTTCATCTACTGAGGCTTATAATAAGTTCCAGAGTACTATTAAAGCAGCACAAGAAGCTCCTAATGATGATATTGTACCTACCAAGGCACCACCAGGAGTTCCTGTGGATGAGTCAACAAGGTCACATGCATCGCGTATGAGTGAACAGAGAAGAAATCAGCGAGCTGGCGTAAAGACTAATCAAGAGAAGTCTATAGAAGAGTTAGCAAGAGAGTACCCAGGTTTATCTCCTGAGCATCTTATCAAGCTCAAGCGTTCTAATAACCGCTGTCACTTGGTATCACGTACTCCTATTTATGATTCAAGCTCCAACATTAGCATGTACGAGCTCAAGTTTACCGCCGGAAAACTATTCCAGGTAAACTCTCTTAAGAGTGAGCACGTTTACCACGTTTTATTCGGTTACTTTATCCGTCGTGGTGTGTCATGCTTCATTGGACGCCGCTCTAACGTATTGGTAATGATGCCAATTACCTACGACTTATTAGATTACTTAGATCGTTACTCTGTAAGCCGTATGGTATTACGTATTTGCCCAGAACAGCCAGTAACTCCATCTGCACTGCATATTCTGACCAAGTTACGTCGCTCAGGTATGAGCTTCGCTATTGATCTGATGCTGCTTTTAAAGAAGGATTGGAATAAGGCTGTATTAAGTATTGAGTACGTAATGATTGATCTGAGCGCCAAGGTGCCAGAGCAGTTACAGGTATTCCAGCGTCTGAAGGTTAAAGCTCCATGGCTTAAGACCATTGGCTATAACGACGTTAATACAGAGGGCTATGGTTACTTAAATCGTCATCAGATTGATTATCTTGATGCGCCTTTTGTAAACCCTCAATTCAAGTTTAATCAGGACCCAGCTCATTTCAAGCCAATGCAGGATGAGGTTTTAACCCTTATTCACGCACTGTTTGCGCTGAATCCTAATTACTCTCCATTCCAATCTTTCTTAAGCCGTCATGACGACTTAAGCCGTGATATGGCTGTATTCTTATACCGCTTCCGTCACGCCTCACCTCGTCAGGTACAAAATGCCTCGGACTTGTACAACTATCTGCTTGATTCAAGCGCTAGCCGTTCCTTTGCGATCTTGGCTGGTCGTGCCATCATGCTGCATTATGTCAAGTCAATGACCATCTCCTCACAGTACATTCTGCAGGAGAACTTCTCACAGGCACTGATTCGCGGCTACTTCATTGAGTACTTAAATAAAGTATTCAACGATCCTTATTTAAAGAGATACGGCTTTGCTGCCGGTATGTTCTCTTTATTACACCTGTTCTTACTGCAAGAAGAGGTGGACGTCATTTCAAATGACGAATACTCTGATATCTTCGATCGTATTTATGAAAGTGAGCTTCTCACTGACATTATCGAGTGTATCAACGCTATTGAGAGCACCAATCTTAGTGGAATTTTCTCCTTCATTCAGAAGTACAAGATTCCTCCTGCATCTGTGCTCATTAGCCACGAAAAGGCCATCATGCGTACTAATGAGGTCTTATTAGTGCTCAATATTGTTGCAGGACGCTAGGCTTTATTAAAAACGTTTCTAGACAAGCGTAGTTTAAGAGCCCAGTTTATTAAAAACATGGTTTCATGAAGTGAAACTTTGATTTAAAAAATTAAATGCTCTACAGTGAGTTTTATTAGGCCAACTGTTAAGTGGTTTTTTTAAAATCTAGTAGAGTGTGATGTAGTGCTAAGGACGTGAAAAGAAAGGAAACAAGCTTTTACGTCAGCTTTTGTTTGGCACTGCATTTGCAAATTGTAATTGTTATTGACGAGGTGTCATTTTCCCTCGTCATGCACAAACTAATTTAAGCATGCAAGGAAAGACGAATGACTCTGCTTTAGTGAGTATCTCTTCTTTTCATGCCGATGTTTCTACCATGATGATCTTTGTATTATCATGAAGAAATTGTGCTGTTTATAGATAGCTCTAGCTTTTGGTATGACGACCTAAAGTGATGCACTGTGAACAAGCTCAAAACAAAAATATGCTAGCTAACTTTAAAGAAAGCTTCATATTTAGTACCCTAGTTATGTCATGTAGTTCTCATTGGCGATAGATAAGAGTTTCTCTTATGCCAAAGATCATTTAGACTCTACATGTCACGAACTAGATAGAGTTTCGTGTTGCACTCAAAAGCATTAAGCTTAGTGTGTAGCCCTTGTA
The DNA here is from genome assembly GCF_000482845.1 of Anaerobiospirillum succiniciproducens DSM 6400. GTDB lineage: Bacteria > Pseudomonadota > Gammaproteobacteria > Enterobacterales > Succinivibrionaceae > Anaerobiospirillum > Anaerobiospirillum succiniciproducens. The sequence goes on along the minus strand of NZ_AXWV01000012.1, from coordinate 91,531 downwards.
TTTGTTTTGTACATCCGGAAAGAGCAGATGTCAGGTAATTCATCAGCAGTACCGCAGCGAGCCCCAGCACAGGGTGCACCTCGCAATCCAGCAGCACAGCCAGCTGCTGCGGCAGCTCGTGCCCAAGGCGCGAATGGTGCTGCACAGGCTCGTCCGGGCCAGGCACCGCAAAGACCAGCAGGCGCACCGCAAGGAGCACGTCCTGCTCAAGCTGGTGCACAAGCGCCACAATCTCCAGCAGACGCAGCAGCGCAAGCAGGTAACAATCCAAATGCCTGCCACCTCATTGCACGTACACCTGTATATGATGCTCACCGCGTTGTACAGATGTATCGTCTGCGTTTCTCATCAGGTAGCAAGTTCATTACTGATCGTGTGCTTCCTCAGCACGTTGCTCCGCTCCTGAACGATTTCTTTATTAACCGCTCTATTGTCAACTTCGTAGGCACTAAGGCTAAGGCTTTAGTTATGATGCCAGTAAACCCAGCCTTAATTGGTCTGGTCAAAAAAGGCGTTGCTTCACGTTTAGTACTGCAGATTCCTTCTTATCAGGAGCCTAGCGTACAAGTAGTTGACTTCATGTCCAAGATTAAGCGCTTTGGTATTCGCTTTGCCGTAGATTTAATGGATGTGATGCAGCGCGGTTGGCTTAAGGGCATCTTGCATATTGAATACGTCATGATCAATATGGGTAATCAAGGTGCTTGGCAGCTTGCAGTATTCCAAAAGCTTAAGGTTAAGGCTCCATGGCTTAAGATCATTGCTTATGGCACCAATGAAGCCACCTTGCTCAAGATGTCCACCAGCTACAGAGCTGATTTGGTTATCTCTCCAATGAGTAGTAGTACTATGACATTTAAGCAGTCGCCAGCACTGCTTGAGCCTTTCCAGGCTGATATCATGTCTTTAGTACACGAGCTCTTCCAACCAAAGATTAACTATCCAGTCTTTAAGAAGTATTTAGCAGAAAACCGTGCTATCTTAAAGATCGTTATCTATCACGTACACCGCTTCAAGAAAGTAGATTTACGTGTCTTAGGTAACCTTAGTGATATCTATCGTTACTTAACTGAGAACGATCCAATTCCTAACTACACTACCATCTTAGTGCACGGCTTATTAACTCACTACATCAAGTGCGTACAGAGTTCATCTATGCATGTTATTGATGAGTTATATCGTCGTCTGCTCATGCATGGTTACTTCACTGACTATGTAGTTAAGCGCTCTCCTAATGCTACAGCTGAAGACCGTCACTATGCATTCCAAACTGGTGTGTTCTTCTTGCTGCCAGAAATCTTATTAAAGACCTCTGAAGAGCTTTCTGCAGACCGCTATCTGTTTGCTATTACTCGTATGATTAACAACAAGCAGTCTTTGGTTTGCCGTACCATTCAGTGTCTTGAGGATATGGAAAGCAATAATCTTGAGGGTGTATTTGAATACGCTAAGGCCTATCAAGTTCCATCTGCTCGTTTATGGGCAGCTTATGAGGACGCTATCATTAAGGCCAATGAGTTCATGATCTCCCTGCAGATCACCTCAGGTAACCGCTAATCATTCTAAAGCATGCTCGACAAGAGCAGCTTAAGAGAAAAAAATGCCGAGCTTAGCTCGGCTTTTTTGTCTCTGTAGCATGCAAAAACTAATTTTGAACTGCTAACAGCAGTTTGCAATTTGTACCTGTACAAGCCGACTCATAATTTTGTACCTGCAAACAGCAGTCTGCAATTTGAATCTGCCGAGGCAGGTAGTAATTTAAGCTTGCTAAGACCTTTGCTCATTTATAGCTGCAGATAGCGCTCGGTAATTTTCTATTACCCAAACGAAAACAGGAGCATGCCCGTTAGAGCATGCTCCTGTTTTTAAAGCTTAAAGCTTTAATCTCTGTGCAAAAGTACGATTAAACGGTACCGAACATTGCAGAGATGGACTCCTCGTTGCTGATACGACGGATTGCCTCAGCAAGCATTGGAGATAAGGTTAAGTAACGAATCTTAGAGATTGCGCGAGTTGCATCAGTAGCTGGGATGGAGTCAGAAACTACTAACTCATCTAATGATGAACCAGCGATGTTCTCAAGAGCTTTACCTGATAATACTGGGTGGGTAGCGTAAGCCATTACGTGCAGAGCACCACGAGCCTTCAGAGCATCAGCACACTTGCATAAGGTGCCGCCGGTGTCGATGATGTCGTCAACGATGATACAGTCACGATCCTTAACGTCACCGATGAGGTGCATAACCTCAGATACGTTAGGCTGTGGACGACGCTTATCGATAATAGCAATGTCAGCGTTGTTTAAGAGCTTAGCAATAGCACGAGCACGTACCACGCCGCCCATATCTGGAGAAACAACTACTGGGTTGGTGAGGTTCTGCTCAAGCATATCGCTTACGAAGATCTCAGAGCTAAAGCAGTTGTCTACAGGAACGTCGAAGAAGCCCTGGATCTGCTCAGCGTGAAGATCAACGGTCAGAACGCGGTCTACACCAACAGAAGATAAGAAGTCAGCAACTACCTTAGCGGTAATTGGTACACGAGCAGAACGTAAACGACGATCCTGACGTGCATAGCCGAAGTATGGAACAACAGCGGTAATACGGCCTGCTGAAGCACGACGCATAGCATCGATCATGACAATCAGTTCCATTAAGTTGTCATTGGTCGGTGCACAGGTCGACTGAATAATGAAGATATCGCAGCCGCGAACATTTTCATTAATCTGAACCTGGACTTCACCGTCGCTGAAACGACCGACGGTTGCATTTCCTAAACGGGTGTAAAGTCGAGCGGCAATCTTTTTTGCTAGTTCCGGAGTAGCGTTACCAGCAAATAACTTCATATCAGCCATACAAGAGTCCTGAGAATAATATAGAACATTGAAGCAAATTACTTTGCCTCTTTGAGTCGGCGCTATCTTACCACTAAAACAGCAAACTTTACGCAAAGAAATTTAAATCACTCACGCATAAACAAGCCAAGTTTACTCAAATTGAGTTTAAGATGCTGTTAAAACCATATTTGACAGCGATAACAAAACTTCGTGATACAAATTAACTTGTATTACGAGATAGTTGAGTCTAAAACCAAATGAGTAACTTACGCTTAGTTACTATGCTAAAGCTAGCCGCCCATGGATAGGAGTGTAACTAAGCTCTTTAGGATTGTCCGTGATCTTTTGTATAGGCTAAGTGCGTTAAGCTTTTAGCGCTGATCTTGTAATGACCACGTACAGGAGTGATAAGGTTATACGATCTGTTTGCTATTACTTAGCAGATGCAAGTGCTGTGATGACGTGTGAGACGTTTACTGAGCGGGCGATAAAGGCATCGTATTCAAAGTCAGCTTTGAAGTCTGATAATGCCTCTTGAGCCTGCTGCTCACTGTCAAATGAGACGAAGCAAGAAGCTCCAGTTCCTGACATCGCAGCAACTCCATATTTTACCAATCTGTCTAAAGTGTGTCCAATTTCACAGTAATTATTTCTGACAATTGGTATGAGGTCATTGCCAAATTCATTTGCCATAAGCTCGTCAAAACTGCGTACAGGCGAGTAATGCTGTTTAAGTTCTTCGTTAGTGAAGATCTCTTTGGTTGAGATATGGCAGCGTGGTGTGATGACTAAATAGAATTTTTCGGGAACCGTTACTGCGTTGAGCACCTCACCACGACCTTCAACAAAGGCACTGTGGCCAGCAACAAAGAATGGCACATCTGATCCTAGCTGAGCACCAATATCACAGAGCTTGTTATTGTCAAAGCCAAGATTAGCTAAGTGATTGAGGACTAATAAGGTAGTAGCAGCATTTGAAGAGCCGCCTCCAAGTCCACCGCCCATCGGTAAACGCTTGTCAACATCAACAGTTGCACTAAAGTTCTTGCCACTGACAGTGGTGAGCTTTTTCCAGGCTTTATAAATGAGGTTATCCTCAACTGCAAAGCCCATGTCGTTTAGTAGCTTAAACTCACCTTTGCCATCGTCCTTAACATCAAAGCGCATGGTATCGCCATGATCTAAGATACAAAACAGAGATTGGAGATCGTGAAAACCGTCAGCACGCTTTGCAGTTACATATAAAAACAGATTGAGCTTGCACGGAGAGAGCACTTGAAACATACACACCTCTGGATCTTAACGATACTCAATCTTTTGCACATTGCGTGGAGTGATCATCATGTGCAGATTGTTACCAATTACTTCAATTTCACTTGGTAAGGCCACCTTCTCTACAGTCATGTAATTGCGGTAGTTGATGATAAAGCCTGGTACCTGTGACTGCATTAAAATGCCTTCAGGGGTAAATTGGCTGTACTCGTTAGGCGCAATGCCGATAAGGAGGCTATGAAATTCTTTAAGTGGCAGATTAAGCTCAGTAGCTGTGGCAAATAAAGTCTCAGCATCAGGAGAGCTAATAGTACGTCCTGCTGCAGTTAACATGGCGCTTGATGGAGTAACTTTTAATAAGGCTAGCTCATTGCCCAAGGTAGAGCTTAAGCGCAAGGTGTAGTTAGAAGAGTCCTGACCTGAGTATTGGAAGGTGGCAGAGAACTTTTGTGCTGGAGATGAGAACTTAACTCGGCCAGATAAGCTTATGTCTTTGATGTTCTTAAGCTTAGTTTGCATATCCTGCCAGAAAGAAGCATCAGTAATCATGGCACCACTTTCAACGCTCTGACAAGCGCTTAATACTATAGGTGTTGCGCCAATAATTGCGGCTATAGCTAGGCTCTTAAAGGTGCGCTTAAGTTTTCTGACGGACATTACTCCCTCCTGTATGCATCAAACATCAATATGCAGATTATAGATGAGTAGCCTTAGCCTAGCATGAGAGATTACGTCGTAAGGTGAAAAAAAAGACACTATAGATCTAGTGCATAGTAGAGATAAACAAGAGTTAGCGCACAGGGACTAGATGATGAGGGGAATATGGGCATGCCCTAACTCTAGGATAGGGCATGCATAAGCTACTTTGCCATGCACTACGCTTACTGCTAGCGCCACTTACATACGCTCTAAGCTTACTGCTAGCGCCACTTACATACGCTCTACGCTTGGGCAGCTTACAGCTTAGGCTTGTACATGGACAAAAGCTCGATTAGTTGCTAGTGGCGTTGTCGCTAAGTGCGATCTTGGCGTTCTTAACGATCTCGTAGACCTCAATCATGGCACGGTGCTGCTCAAAGCCTGACATCTGAAGATCAGATGCCTTAAGACCATTAAAGCGCTTTTCGTGCTTGATGTGGGCGCGAACGTTCTCATAGACATCCTTGCCATAGATAAGAGCAAAGGCATTGTCGTAATCGGCCTCTTTGAGATCCTTTTTAGTTAAGCAAGTAAGGACTTTAATTAGGCACTGATAGAAGCGTAAACGCTTGAGATCAAAGACGTTGCGGTTGAACAGTACAGTCCACTTAGCAAAGTCTAAAGCCTGCTCGTAATCTTCAGCCTCAAGAGCAATTAAGCACTTAAGCTCACCAAAGCGCAAGGTCTCCCATGGGCTGCCCTTATCAGGCAGGATACCTAAGGTCTTGGCTACAGGGGCATCGTCATCAATACCTTCATTTTCTAGCTCATCTAAGTAGTCTGAGTAAGTATCAGCATCCTCGTTAGACTCTGGCAGAGATAAGATTGCCTCTTGGAAGATGATGTTGGCATTGGTATTGGTGTAGATGAGATCATCAAATGGATAGATCTCAGACATTCCAGGGACAATGATGCGATAAACCGGAATGCCTAAGTTTTGATAAGTGCGTACATAAATATCAAAACCGAGCTTATCAATAATGTAGCGCAGAGCCTTGTACTGATCGTGAGAGCTGCCATTAAAGTCCCAAGCAACAAAACGATACATTGGCTGCTTGTTAAACATCTTCATTGGCAGCAGGCCAGTAGAGTCAACAAAGTGGCTCTCGATGTTAACAACAGAAGCGGTCTCTTCGAGATCAAAGCTTGGCTCATCAAAGCCATCTAAGTCACTAAAGGTGCGTCCTTGCATCAGCTCAGTTAAGGTACGATCTAAAGCGACTTCAAAGATTGGGTGAGAACCAAAGGATGCTACGCAGGTGCCATTAGACTGATTGAACAGTACTACACACACTACAGGGTACTTGCCGCCTAAAGATGCGTCATAACAGATAACTTTGATTTCATCACTTTGCAGCGCCTTTAAGGTGGCGTGTGACTTAGGGTACTTCTCTAAGACCTTCTCAGGAACCTCAGGCAAAGTTAAACCTTCGCGAATGATCTTGCCCTTTACATAGCGCTCTAAGATCTCAGATAAACCTTGTACTAAAGCCTCATACTCAGTGTTACCTGCTGACATGCCATTAGATGCGTAGAGGTTATCTAAGAGGTTTACTGGGAAGTAAACGATCTCACCATTACGTGCATTAGTAAATGGAATAGAGCAGACACCACGCTCAAAAGAGCAGCTTTGTATATCAACAAGGTTCTCTAAAGTAAGCTCGCCTTGATTGCCATAGAGTTCACGCAGCTTGACGTTGAGGATGTCATTAGAAATTGGAGTGCCATCTTCATCCTCATTAATCTCAGTCCACTTCTCATCAGGGAAGTGAACAAACTTATCCTCAGCGTTGTCACCGCCTAAGAAGAAGTCTGCAAAGCTCATATGAGTAGCAAGACGCTCAAAGATCTCACCGTAAGCAGAGCATAAGGCTGCGTCCTTGCTTGAACCTTTGCCATTGGAGTAAATGGCTGGACACTTAGCTAAAGAAAGGTGAACTGACCACAGGTCAGGCAGTGGGTTTAACCATGTGTCTTCAATCATTTCAAGCTTGAGCTGTGCTGCTATTTGCTTAAAACGACTGAGAGAATCTTCTAAAGATGCATCTTTGCCTGCAATTGTTGTCATAAGAACCCTGAAGAGTATGAAACGATAAGGCACCTTACCTAAGTGACTGACTAAACAGAACTAACAGTGTTATGTGTAGGTGCAAATAAAGAAATCTTTGAATAAGTAAGCGCAGTTGTCGATAGCTTTAGCAATGAGGCTTTGTAAAACCAGAGAAGATAGGTAGCTAACTATTTGCCAATGCCAAAAACATTTTTCAATGAAAAAGTTTGTAAGACCAAGGGGCAGCAAAAACAGTTAATACCAAAGCGTAGATAGTAACAACTTGTCTAGAAATCTACTTGTGTTTAGGTGCCTAGAGAGCCGATAAATAAGCCCAAAATACCTTGTCAAAGACATGCTAAAACTAGCTTTTGCCTTACTCAAAACGACCTAAGATCATAGCATATTAGCCCTGTATTTTTGTTAAAAACAGCAAACAAATGCTGTTTTGCCATCAGCTATAAGTTTTATTTGGTAGCTATCTAACTAAGCCTTGATATCAACACCTCCATGCAAATGCCTAATTAAACATACTTTTTTGTGAGCAAAACGATGCTCTTTTGCATAAAGGTGCTGCATCAGTACTTCCTAAGCTAGTTCTATGTATATCTTTGGTACAATGGCTTGCCGTTATAAATTATTTTCCATCAGAAAGTATCAGGGGTTTCAGATGAGTCATACCGATAAAAGCGTGACAGACAATGAGCTCAAGCAAAATGATGACGCTATTAACACTAGCGATGTGGCTCAAGCTGAGGGTCAAGATGCAGTTGCTGCTAAGGTAGCTACAAGTGCTAGCACCACTGACTCAGTTGCATCTGTAAATGAGAGCGCCCAAGAGCAGTCTGAAAAGAATACCGATACCTCAAACTCATTAGCTTCTACTGATGAGCAAGCGGTAGATACTTTAGCATCTGATGATTCAGCAGCTGAAGATCAAGTCGCTGCAGATACCGCCGAGGCTACTTCACAAGATGAGGTCGTAGCCGAGGATGCTTCAGAAGATAAGAATGTAGCATCAGATAAGGATGTAGCAGCAGAGGATATAGCCATAGAAGATAAGGCATCTGAGACAAGTGCTGTTAATGAAACTGAAGGTGAGGCTGCTGCCTCGGCATCAGCATCTGCATCGGCTGCAGTATCAGCATCTGCATCAGCTGTAGCATCTACCTCTACTGTAGCCTCAGCAAAAGATGGCTCTGATAAGGCAAGCGGCGTGAAGTATAAAGGAGAGGATGTCCCTCACTTTAAGATGGGTGATGACGTCTCTGCTTATACTGGTCGACCACGTATTACTGAGGAGGAGAATAGAGCTTTAGCCGGAGGCAATCGCTTCTTCCATAAGGCTTTAGATACTGCCGCCCGTGCTCGTGGTGAATCCTATGAGCCATTTAGACTGCCTCCACACATGAGAGCAGCCCTAGCTAATATTGATGCTGAATCTGCACAAGAGCGTATGGAAGAGAAAAAGCGCCAAGCTGAAGCTGAGGGTAAAGTTCTCACTGATGAAGAAATTAAAGAGAAAGAGGGCGCTATTGAGTCTTTCCATAAGCTTTCTTCTGAGGAGTTTGAAGAGCTGCAGAAGCTAAGAAGCGAAAAGGAAAGTATCAGTGCTGGTGGTGCTCGCTTCTATGGCAAATATCAGGCACTCATCGAAAAGCAGCAAGAGCGTCGTGCCATTGCTCAGGCGAAAGTAATGCGTAACGTTAAGATCATCGGCGTAGTCGCATTAGGTTTAGTAGGCTACATGGCTTATAGCGAGTTCTTTGTTGACCGTAAGGCTGAAACCATCGAAAGCTTAAAGGCTGCATTGCCTTTAACTATTGATCAGCATACTTCTATGGTTCGAATCGATGATCGAACTGAAGATTTTAAGATCTACTTTGAAAAAGATCCTGCAGCTTATGCAGGTTTAGATGAGCACCAAAAAGAGGCAGCGCTAGATCAAGTTCAGAAAAATGCACCTGGCTTGTGCAAAAATCCATTGCTGCACAGTATTATCTCATCAGGACGCAAAGTAACTGTATTATTAGAGGCCACTGACAGAAGTTTCTTCCGCCAATACAGCATTGATAAGTGTCCAACTTCTAACCCACAGTAGTTAAAGTTTAGCTACGCTTAAGTGTTACACCACTTGCTAAACTAATCTAGTTAACTGCGAGCTTTAAAGGACGCTGACATTACTGAGGCGGTCTATTTTGAGGTTCACATTTCATGTTAAAGCTAGGTTTAGTTGGTTGGCGTGGTATGGTTGGCTCTGTTCTCATGGATAGAATGAGAGCTGAGGGCGATTTTAATCTTTTCGATAACTACTTCTTCACCACTTCACAGGCAGGTCTTGCAGCACCTGCTTGTGTCAACTTAAAGTCTGATGTTCTTTTAGATGCCTACAGCATTGAGGCTTTAAAAGAGATGGACATCGTCTTAACCTGCCAGGGTGGTGATTACACCAACAAGGTATATCCAGAGCTCATGAAGGCTGGCTTTAAGGGTTATTGGGTAGATGCAGCTTCTGCATTAAGAATGGCAGATGACGCAGTAATCATTCTTGACCCAGTAAACAAAGGTCTAATTGATCGTGCTTTAAATGACGGTATTAAGACCTTCGTTGGTGGTAACTGCACCGTAAGCTTAATGCTCATGGCTATGGCAGGTCTGTTTAAAGCAGATCTCATTGAGTGGGTTTCTTCATCTACTTATCAGGCAGCATCTGGTGCGGGCGCTAAGAACATGCGTGAGCTTTTAGTTCAGATGGGCCAGCTGCACGATTCTGTAAAGGCTGAGCTTGCTGATCCAGCTGCCAATATTCTAGATATTGAGAAGAAAGTTCGTGCCACTATGAACTCAGAGTCTTTTGAGACTCAGTGCTTTGGCGCTCCTTTAGCTGGTTCCGTACTGCCATGGATTGATAAGCAGCTTGATAATGGTCAGTCTAAAGAAGAGTGGAAGGGTATGTCTGAGACCAATAAGATCTTAGGTCTTCCACCTGCAACTATTCCTGTTGATGGTAACTGCGTACGTATTTCATCCATGCGTTGCCACAGCCAGTCTTTGACTATCAAACTCAAAAAGACCGCCTCTGTCAGCGAGATTGAGTCTTTAATTGCCGCTCACAACAGCTGGGTAAAGGTTGTTCCAAACGAAAAAGAGATTACCTTAAAGGAGCTCACCCCTGCATACGTATCAGGCACCTTAACTGTACCAATCGGTCGTATCCGTAAGATGATGATGGGCGATAACTACTTGTCTGCATTCACTGTAGGCGATCAGCTCTTATGGGGTGCAGCAGAGCCTCTGCGTCGTATGCTGCGTCTTATCGTTGATGCTACCGAGTGCAGTGGTTTTTGCGTTAAGTAATCGCCAACATACAAGGTAATTAGCACCTTACGCTTCAAAAAAGATTTCAGCACTTAATCTAAAGGGGTTGTCTAGAAATAGACAGCCCTTTTTTACGTGCCTTGTAATCACAATAGCGTAAAGGAGCGCATTTGATATTTAGTAAAACTACTAAAAGCCAGAAATCTAAACCTCAGCTAAGGTTTAGTTTGTATACTATCGTCATGCTAACAAAATCTTATGCTTGCTAAAGGAACTTACCATGTCTAGAAGCTTACGCAATTTATCCGTCTTATCTGCATTAGGATGCAGTGCTGCCATACTTTTAAGTGCATGTGGCGCTGACAATATCTCTGTTGTTAGGGATGGATACTTAGACTTTGACGCAAAGAGGAGTATTGGTGAGGCTTTTTCAATGTGTGCTTATACCAAAGAGGGTAGTTGGCATGAGCGTACTTTAAACGGTATTGATGTGCCAGCAGTGGTATATACCGCGACTGTGCCTAATGAACTGGTCGTGTCCTGGGTCATACCTGAAGCATCAGATGACAAGAAGCAAGCAGTTGTTAAACAGCTCAACAAAAGTGGCTTTACTCTTCAAACTGAGTTTGCCTTTAATGTCTTTAAGAATAAGAGCTTTGATCTTACATACGCTCAGCTCAAGTTTAACGGCCAAGTGATTGCTGCAGATAAGCCAAATCAAGATTCGCTCATTCAAAAGGTCTTCAACAATGAAGACATTACCTCTATGCAAGTACATAGCAAGGCAGCAGATGCTTTCCACTATGCCATGGCTAAAGCGCTGTTCAATGATGATGTACTTGAGAATGTACGTTTTGCTAATGTGGTTGGCCCAAACTCACGCACCTTTAGCTCCACATTAACCTTGAACGAGCAGCAAGTGCAAAATGCTTTTGCTCCTTTAGTCTTAAGCGAGATCACTAAGCTTAGTGGTGACGATAAAGAGTTAAAACTCACTTTAAAGATGACAAGTAATGTCTTTAATATTAATGACATGGCTTTAAATGAGTACGGTAAGACTTTGTATGAAGATAATTTCGGCATCTTTGGTGGCACTAAGCTCAAGGGTAGTGATGAGATCACCACCCTCATCAGTGAGTATGACTATATGCCGCTACTCAAGAGAGATATGACACTTACCAACGCGCCATCCAGTAACGATAAGTCATCATTAGTTGCACTAAGTGATCTTGAGCTTGGAGATCTGATATTTACTGATGAGCATGAAAATGAAGTGCGTGTAGATTTATCTGGTGATCAAGCCTCATTAATCGTAAGCCCTGATGTATCTGGTCAAAGACCTCTGCTTGAGTATTTAGATAAACAACAAGAGTTAATTGGATACACTTCTGTAGCTTACCCAATCATCGTGGGTGCCTCATACATCAGTCAGCTTACTGGCATTGATTCACAAGAAAGTAAGGCCAAGAATCTCATTGAGCTACGTAATAAGCTCATGAAAGAAGACGGCTCACAGGCTCCAGAAGCGTTAAAGCAGTCCTCTCAGATCTAGATATACAGTTGACTTAGCAATGTCTAGCTAGCAAGACTAGGCTTAAGCCATAACTCACATCGAAGCAAAGCCCAAGTGCATCTTATGCCTTGGGCTTTGCTGCTCTTATAGCTAGGCTAAAACACTTGCCTAGAGCGGGCGATGACGCACATGCCAAGCCCAGCCCCAAGTAAGAAGATGTAGACGAGCATACCGCGCCCAGCCCCAAGTAAGAAGATGTAGACGAGCATACCGCGCCCAGACCCAAGTAAGATGGATGACGAGCATACCACGCCAAGATCCAAGTAAGGTGGTAGCTGGGTAATCACCTGTGATCTTAGTGGTGAGGCTAAGAAACATTACATTGAACATAAGATCTATAAAATAGCAGTGGTGATCTTGATGCTGCATGGGAAAAAACGTTGATCTTTGAGACGATGTGGGCTTATGAATTGGCTTATTTATCATGTTTGTGTGGTAAGGCTGCGTGATCTTTTGAGGCTGTATAGATGCACCTTTATGCTAATGGCAAAGCCGTGATCTTTGATCTTTGGTGAAGCTTAGAAAAAATGTTTGCTAAATTTTTTGCCAAAATTTGCCGCCATAAAGCCCATATATATGGCAAATTGTGACCGAAACCGGAAACTTTTGTCACGGTGGTACTAAATATCTAAAAATGTATCCGTTAGAATAGTTAGGAAGACTCGTGTCTTCTTAGCAAACTAGAGCTTAGGACTTTAGTTAAAGCAACTACAGCTGCTAGCAACTCCGATATGTGCTGCAACACTGTGAGTGTGCTTAACAGCTTTATACGTAAAAGGGCTAAGATCATGATTTCAAAAGAACTACGTGACGTCTACCTTGTAGACGAACTGCAGCTAGGTCAAAGACTCAATGAGTCGCTGCACGAGGGTGATCAGACTGACTTTAACCTCATGTTAGCTATGTTATCCCCTGATGTAACCGATGCTGCTTGGACTCGTGGCCCAGATGAGGGTCAGGCTCCTGAAGATTTAAGAGCAAAGTTCTGTCTATTACCTGAGGTACGTAAGTATGCTCAGAGTGATGACTTCGATCGCGGACAAGAGTTTGCCGACATTATTCATGGTCATGAAGATGCCGAGATTGGTCGTTCACAGGTTTTCTTAGCTGAATGCTTAAGACAAGAGCCTCTCGTACCATTCAAGCGCGACTTAGCACCTGAGGTATATGCTGAATTAGCACCTTTAAAGAGAGAGAAGGTTAGAAAGCAGTTTGCAGGTGAAATTCTGCAGTATGAAACCTTCCAAGGCTCAGGTCAGAACATGGACGTTCTTGCTGAAATTAAGCACTCCAAGGTTCTTATCGACTCTAAGGTCTAATCTAATTCTAGACAAATAGCCCTGTGTCTAAAGTAGTGGGTTGATGCCCACCAAATAAAAAAAGAGTACCGATCGTTCATGATCCGTACTCTTTTTTCGTTTTAGGCCGCCTAAATTTCTTCACAGCGCCTGATATCGCACCGACTGCCATTAAATTGATCTAATGGCTGTACTTGTGCAAGGTCAAGGCAAACGCGTTAGGCCTAGCGCTTAAATACAAGAGCGCTAAGTTTAGTGGCGCAATATAAGATTGCAAGGCCTAGCGCTGCGAGGCAAGCCAAGAGAATCTAGGCTCGCTGCGGCTGTGGTTTGTGGGCCTTAGGCTTGTTGTTTAGAAGATCCAGCGGACACGGGTGCTTGCGTTAATGCCCTTGGAGCCGTTAGTGTTGGCGGTGGCACCTAAGCCTAAATCAAGCAGGATATCCTCACTGACACGCTTGGTGATCATGGCATTAGCTGCAAAGCGTACATCGTCCTTCTCGTTGATGCCGTAAGTGATGTAGCCATCGGAGTTCTTAAGGTTAATACCGATGCTGTCAGCTGAGCTGTAGATGTTCTTCTTAGCAGTAAATTGTAAGAGGTAACCCATATCCTCATTAAAGCCTTCAATCTCAAGACCAGCACCGAAGTCAACGGTGGTGTCGTTGAGGCTGTCGCGCTTAAAGTACTGAGACTCGCTATCTGAGGTGTGGCTCCAACCAAAGTCAGCTAATAACATTGGCTTAATGCTCAGGTTGCCAGTTCTAAAGTGATACTTAAAGTAGTTGGAGCTCATTAAGATCCAGCTATCCTCGTCAAACTTCTGCTCACCGATGAAGATATCAGGAGTGAAGGTACGATCATTCTTTAGGTAACCTGCAGTCAGATAAGACTGGAACTCAAAGCCTTCCTTTTGCTCGAAAGACAGATAGCCAGTGGCGCTGTACATGAGGCCTTCATCTTTAGAGCCCACATCTTCCTTATTGAGGCTAGTTACGCTGCCAGCAATACCTAAAACTAAGCGCTGTTTGTCAAAGCTAAAGAGGTGGTCATAACCTAAGTTAGAGCTTAATACGTTCTCTTTGAAGGTACCGTTCTTCTCAAGACCGCCACTGAAATCCACATAGATGGACTGGTTAGCCATTTGGGCATCAGAGATCTTGGACATCTCCATGAAATCACCGACACCAGCTACTGGCGCATACTGAGCCACGCTCTTGTAAGCTGCACGACGTAAGGAGGCTAAACGAGAGTCGACCACATTACGAATAGGCTTTACGTAGCTGTCTGGATTGATGGTTTTTGCAGTTTGATCGAAGATCTTTTCAGTACGATCTGCAATCTTGTTTAAGGCCTCAACACCTGCATCAACATCAGACATGGATAAAGCATCAATTACGGCAGCCTCTTGGAACTTGTCCTCAGATTTATCATTGTTCTGTACGATAGCGTTAATGATAGCCTTTTGAGTGTCTGATTTAGCCTCTTGCATGTACTGATAGCCAACTGGGCTGTAGAAAGTATCATCATCTAAGAGACGATCATCCTGCATCGCAGCAAAGCCATAGCCCATGCTTCTAAAGCCGGCATTAGACTTTTTCACATAGCGGTTATCAGTCAGAGTAAATACGACCTTATTGCCCTCAATCTTGCTGTTTGCACCCACGGCCTCACCCTTAAGAGTGAAGGCAATGTCATGGCTTGAGCGCTCATCTTTAAGCTCGTTGGCCTGAATTAAAGTATGCTGCTTGTTGAGGCTTAAGTTAGCAATCGACAGGAAGTCGTTAGAAAACTCTGCAGTAACCTTGGAGTTTTGCTTTAAAGTAAGGTTGTTAACACTCAGACCCACCCACTCGTGAGCACCTGGCAGTGGCTTATTTGGGTTAACGTCGCTCATGTGGAGCAGCTTATTAACGGTGATGTTGGCGCTCTCAGCTTTCTGCATGCCTGCAACATTGAGAGTATCGATGTTGATCATGCCGTTGTCGCTAGACTCTAAATTGCCATCATGTAAGTTCCACTGATCAACAAAGACATTAGCATTTCTGTTAGCAGCTAAAGTGCCTTGTACAGACAGTCCAGGCAGTCTAACTGTGGCGTTAGTTACGTCCACGTTCTGCATGGTAAGGGTAGCTTTTTCATCTTTTTCAATGACCACTTCTTTTTGAGCTTGGCTGATAAAGACATTGCCAAGTTCTAATGAGGAAGTGTCCTTAACATGGATACCCTTGTCGAGGATGCGAGTCAGGCTGTTCTTATCCACGGCTGTAAACTTAGAGCCATGTGATAGATCAAAGCTTGCGGACATCATCTTCATGTGAGAGGTGATGGTGGAGTTGTCAGCTTTGATATCACCCTCAAAATAGATGCTTTCATCTAAGATGGATTCACCTTCTTTGAGGTCTTGTCTAAAGTCAAAGCCAGTTACGTTATCGCCAGCGTAGTTGTCACGGAAAGTCTTGATGTTGCCACCAAATTGAATCTTGGAGTCTTTAGCATCAATATTGGTAAAGAGATTAGTGTTGCGACCTACAGCTAAAGCAGCACCATCAAGCTTTAAGTTATCGAACATGAAGGTGCGTTGCTTCCAATCAGGCTGACTAAAGTCATTGCGCTGATTGTTGCTCATGTAGTGAGAGTTGTGCTTGTTATTAGCCTCGTTCTCTTTGTTCTTGATGTCGTTTACATAGTCTTTGGCACAAGGGATTTGGAATGGGCCTAGATTGCACTTTGCCTCACCAAAAGTTGCGTGAGTAACAGGCAGACCTTGCATGGTGAGCTTGGCATTCTTAACTGAGATATCGCCCTTGATCATCACGTCGCCATCTAAGATGAGGTTGCGCTTATTGTGCAAGGTCTCATCGTCGACCTTATCGTTAAACTCATGCTTAACGTTGAGGTTGCCGTTAAAGTTTCCGTGATAGGCGTAAGGTGCCTTTAGGTTAAAGTTGATGTCAGCGCGAGTGCTCTCATTGGTGTTGGTGATAGTCGCACCGTCATCTGCTGCAGCGATCTGCTCAAAAGTTAAGCTATGGCCATTAACATCTAAGGTACCGCCATGACGCGCAAAGTAGATACCGTTGCGGCCATTATCCGTATTTAAAGCCTTATCATGATCGAGCTTTACAGTGGCATAGCCATTGGTCATGTGAATGTTGTTAAAGCTCTTTTCAGCCTTAAGCACCACAGTACCATCGCCAACCTTGAGGTTGTTGCCCTGAGTGACGTTCACATTCATGGTGCCTTGGCCAATCTTATGGAGATTGTCACCCGCAACACCCTTCACGTTCCACTCTAAGGTTGATCCCTTGCCAATGTCGATACCTGCGCCCTTGTAAGAGAAGCTCTCGCCTTTGACTACATAATTGTTGTCTTTATCAAAGATAAGGCCGCCAATACCTAAATGCAGGTCTTTAGTGAGGTTAATGGTACCGCCACCGGTAAATGAGAGATCTTTGCGATCCTCAAATTGACCAGCGGTTCCACCAATGGTGTACTTGTGGATATCGTTGCTATCAAAAGTCAGCTCACCCTTGTTAAGCGCAACTTCATGGGTGTGCTGTTTTTTAAGCTTATCTACAGCCTCTTGATTCCACTTAGCATACATGAACCAAGTTAATTTGCTAGAGCTTGCAATGCCATGCAGAGCACCAGCTGATACCCACTGTTGGTTTAGATTGTCCCAAATCATGATACCTGAGCCACTATCACCAGTGGTGGTGATATTGCTAAGGGAACTCATGTTTTTAAAATTAATCCACTCTGTACCCTTGCGTAGATCACTAAGAGTATAGAAAGAGGCACCTAAAAGTTCTGGACGGTATGAGATATCCTTATAGTCTACTCTACCGTTCTTATCCTGGATTGACAGCATGCCAGCACCAGCACGGTAGGCAATAACTTGCTTCTTGCCATCAATCATGACGCCATAGCGGTCGACGAAATCCTCATAGCTTAAGGAAGTGTCGATTCCACCAACGCCACGAGTTTCAACCACGAACTTATCTAAGCGTACAGCAGAAAAGTCAGCGCTCTTAATGCCGTAGTCGACTGAGACTTCACCTGCTTGTGCAGTGTAGGTAGTGTTGCCCCATGATGGATTTAGTACAGAGTGATGCCATGGGCCGAATTTCTTATTGTGGGTAGCTGTAACCATGTAGGCACCACCAATTGAGGTGACTGAACCTTGGTTAGAGACAACTCCCATATCAGGGTAGGGTACATTAGGCAGCTTTAGAACAGTGCCGTCTTTACGCTTGATCTCAAGACCGGTAGCGCCACGTTCAAATATGCCTTTGTTTTGCGCCATATCTAAGTAGTCGCGCATCCAGTGATTTTGGATGTTGACCTGCAGCGCATTAGCGTCATTAACGGTGGCAACTAATAAAGTAGGAAGAATTAAGAGCCATGGTTTAAAAGGTAGTTCTGGCTTAATACGGACGTATTGTGTCTTAGGAGAGGTCTTCATCTTCAATCGGGCCTTATTACTGATCCCGCGCCTCTTTAGCTGACGCGAGAGCAAACTCTGAAAACTCAATACCAAACAGCAGTAAGGTGATCACCTGCATATACTCAGCAGCTAGAACTAAAGTAAGCCCAAACGTACTAAGAACAACAACAAGAACAAGAGTCTTAATCACTTTTGAATCTGCTGAAGGCGTGGCGGCACTGATTAACTCATAAGCGATTAAGTGCAAGCATTGCACTTCACTCATGCAGTAAGCTCTGAAGTTGCCTAAGTGGTAAAGCAAGCTGCTTTATTTCCATATAGGCATCTGTGTCTTACGAGGGAGTGTCTATCAGGTACCTTGCAAAGATTAAAAGCTGTCGTTTTTGACAGCAAAAAAACGGATAAACCCATACATAGTACGGATAACCCCACGAGGAGTACGGATAAAACCACGAGGGCTAGGCATGGCTAAAATAATGGCTTATATGCCGTATGAAAGGCTTAAAAAAGCCTATTCAAACTTTACATGTTAAAAGTGATACATAATTGCAATAAAAGCCGTATTAGTGCCATTTGCCAAACTCTTTTGAGTGTAACAAAGACCTAGATATACACAGAATAGACTACATAACATTTGTCTAAAAATGATTGTATTAATGCTATATTTTATATCTAGTTTACATACAAACAGTTTAATAACGTCTGTACAAAAGCCAAAAATTGGGAGTGGATATAGAACTTATATGTGGCCTTCAAATGTCAGTATGCGATGCGCTATGTAAGTGGTGTGATCAACTTGATAAGTTTGATGATTTGCTAGATAAGTGAGGTGATCAGTTTGAAAGGCATTGAGAGCAGGAGGGGCTTTGAGGTGTTTAACAAAGGGGTGCAAAAATAAAGATTTGCAAAAATAAAGAGGTGCTGCTAAGACACAGCCTCAGCTGTGGCTAGCAACACCTCAATTAGCAATAAATAGTTTCTTTAGGATGTTATGGTATAGCGTTAGAAGAGCCAACGGATACGGCTGTTGGCGTTGAGGCCGTAAGCACCATTAGTGTTGGCTGTAGCACCGATACCAAAGTCCATCATAATATCGGTACTAATACGCTTGGAAATCATGGCGTTGGCAGAGAAGCGAATGTCGTTACGTTCTGATAAGCCATAAGAGATAAAGCCATCTGAGTTCTTGAGGTTAATTCCAACACTATCTTCTGAAGAGTAGATGTTCTTCTTGGCTGTAAATTGGAAGAGATAACCCATATCCTCATTAAAGCCTTCAATCTCAAGACCAGCACCAAAGTCTACAGTAGTCTCAGCAAAGCCCTCACGCTTGAAGTAAGTTGATTCACTGTCAGAAGTCTTATTCCAGCCTACATCAGCAAGAAGCATAGGCTTAATGCTTAAGTTGCCTGTTCTAAAGTGGTACTTAAAGTAGTTGGAGCTCATGAGCACCCAACTCTTCTCATCAAACTTCTGTTCGCCTAATGAAATCTCTGGTATGAAAGTACGATCGTTCATCAGGTAGCCAGCGGTCAGATAGCTTTGCAACTCAAAGCCTTCTTTTTGTTCAAAAGAAAGATAACCACTTAGTGAGTACATCAGACCTTCATCCTTTGAACCCACATCTTTCTTGTTAACCTGAGTTACAGTACCTGCAGCACCGAGGACTAGACGATCATTGCCAAGCTTCAATACGTGGTCATAACCTACGTTTGAGCTAAGTACGTTTTCCTCATAAGAGCCATTCTTCTCAATACCGCCACTCATGTCCATATAGACGCTATTATTAGCAATCTTGTGATCTGAGATCTTGGCACCATCAAAGCTGTCTCCTAAAGCAGCTACAGGAGCGTATTGAGCTAAACCTTTATAAGCACCACGACGCAGTGAAGCCAAACGTGAGTCAACTACATTGCGAATCGGACGGGTTAAGGTATCTTGGTTAATGTTCTTAGCTGTCTTATCAAAGGATGTTTCAGTACGGCTAACAATGTTGTTTAACGCTTCAACACCGGCCTCAACATCAGTCATGGATAAGGCATCTTTAATTGCTGCTTCTTGGTACTTATTTGGTGAAGATGCATTGTGCTCAAGAATAGAGGTAATTACCTCAACAGCATTTTCTGACTTGTTCTGTTCTAAGAACTCATAGCCAACTGGGCTGTAGAAAAAGTCGTTGAGCAGTTTGTCATCTTCAGGTTTACCAAAGCCTGGACCACCATTGCCGTGGTCTGGATCGAAGTAGCTATCCTTAAGGGTAAAGCTGATCTTGTTGCCATCTATTTTGCTAATGGCATTAACAGCCTTACCTTGAAGGGTAAAGTCGATCTTTGACTTTAAACGGTCATCAGTAAGTTTGTTGGCCTGAATTAAAGTATGTTCCTTATCTAAGCTTAAGTTAGCTAATGACAGGAAGTCATTGGAAAACTCAGCTGAGATCTGAGAATCGCGACCAAAGGTAAGCTCATTGACGTTAAGACCAACCCACCCGCTGTCATTTGAGTTGAGAGAGTTAGGGTTAACATCCTTCATCACCATGCGATCTTTAACATAGATATTGGCGCTGCCAACGTCTTGTTTACCTAGCACTTCTAAGGACTTGATGTTAATGACACCATTGTCATGAGAGGCTAGGTTGTTATTAGTTAAAGTCCAGTTTTTTACATTGATTGAGGCATCTTTGTAAGCATTAAGACTTCCTTTAACCGCGCCATCAGGTAAGGTTAAAGAGGCCTCAGTGACGATAACATCTTCAATTGAGAGAGTGGCGTTATCATCTTTTTCGATGACGATATCTCTTTTAGTCTTCTCAACAAAGATGTCGCCTAAGATTAACTTGGAGCTGTCTTTTACCTTAATGCCAGCATCTAAAATGCGGGTAACGCTATCCTTATCTTTAGCCTCAAATACTGAGTTATTGCTAAGATCAAAGGATGCTGCCATGGTTTTAGCATAAGAGGTGATCTTAGAGTCTCTAGCAGTGATTGCACCTTCGTAGTAGATGCTCTCATTGTCTATAGACTTACCCTCAATGAGGTTTTGTCTAAAGTCAAAGCCGGTAACATTGTCACCTGCGTGATTGTCACGGAAAGTGGCTACATCACCACCAAATTGAATGGTGGAACTGACCGCATTGATGTCAGTTAACAAGGTGGTATTACGGCCAACGCCTAAGGCTGCATTGTCTAAGTTTAAGTTCTTAAACTTAAAAGTACGCTGCTTCCAGTCAGGCTGATCAAAAGAGTTGATCTGATTGTTGCTCTTATAATGACTGCCGTATTTATTATTATCTGCCTGCTCTTTATCCTTAATATTTTGGACATAGTCTCTTTGACATGGGAATATTGCAGGATTACCGCATTTAGCCACACCAAAGTATGAATGGGTAACAGGCAGACCCTGCATAGTGAGCTTGGCATTTTGAACAGAGAGATCGCCATCAATATCGACATTGCCATCTAAGATCAGATGACGTTCTTTATGCTTAATCTCATCGCTAACTTCATCAGCAAACTTATGATTTACATTTAGCTTGCCCTTGAATTGTCCATGATAGGCATATGACCATTTAGGAAGCTTAAAGTTGATGTTTGCAATTTGATTGGCAGTATTAGTGACAATTGCGCCTTCATCTGATGCGGCAATACGCTCAAAAGTTTGAGAAAAACCATTGATATCTAAGGTACCGCCATGACGGGCAAAGAAAATACCGTTGCGGCCATCGCCGGTATTTAAGGCGTTTTGTGTGTCGAGCTTAACAGTGGCGTAACCATTGGCCATGTAGATATTGTTAAAGCTCTTATCAGCTTTAAGAATGACCTTGCCATCGCCAACCTTTAAGTTGCCACCTTGAGTGACGTTGACCTCTAAGGTGCCTTCGCCAATCTTGTGGAGGTTTTCATTAGCAACACCTTTAGCGTTCCACTTTAAGGTACTGCCTTTTCCAATATCAATGCCGGCACCCTTGTATGAAAAGGAATCGCCGTTAACAATGTAGTCATTGTTGCTATCGAAGATCAGACCACCAATGCCTAAATGCAGATTCTGCTTTAAGTTGATGGTGCCACCGCCAGTAAATGATAGATCTTTCTTGTCACCAAAGGTCTCTGCAGCGGCTTGACCAATGGAGTACTTACGCATCTCGGTATCATCGAAGGTAAGTGTTTGGTTTGCAAGAGCAATCTTATGGGTGTGTCTAGCTTTTAATTCATCTACGACTTTTTGATTCCACTTGCCATATCTAAAGAAAGTGACTTGGCTATTGCCTAAGATACCGAAAAGTACACCAGCAATTACCCATTTTTGCTTTTGATTATCCCAAATAAGGACACCAGAGCCGCTATCGCCAGTGGTAGTGGTATTAGATAGTGACTTAAAGTTCTGGAAATCAATCCATTCAGAGCCGCGACCTTGCCCTCTTAAAGTAAAGAAAGAACCACCGAGGAGCTCAGGCTTATATGAGACATCACGATAGTCGGTCTTGCCATTCTTATCTTGCAAAGAGAACATGCCAGAGCCGGCACGATAAGCAATTACTTGCTTCTTGCCCTCATACATCACACCATAGCGCTCGACAAACTCTGCATCAGTAAGATTTGTCTCAATGCCTTCAACGCCACGTGTTTCCACAACAAACTTGTCTAAGCGAATAGCAGAAAAGTCACCTCTGCCGCTTTGGTGGTCTACATGAATGTCTGACTGAGCGTAATAGGTAGTTTTGCCCCACTCTGGTTTGCCAACTGACACATGCCAAGGTCCATATTTTTTGTTATGTGTGGCCGTAACAGAGTAGGCACCGCCAATAGAGGTTGATGAGCCTTGATTGGCAACAACACCCATATCAGGGAATGGTACATCTGGCAGCTTAAGGATGGTGCCATCCTTACGCATGATCTCAATACCAGTAGCGCCGCGCTCAAAAACACCTTTATTTTGTGCAAGGTCTAGGTAGTCACGTACCCAGTGATTACGTATGTCTAGTTGCAGCGCATTGGCATCATGCACTGTAGCTACCAGCAAGGTAGGCAGAATAACAGCCCATGGCTTAAAAGGGATCTCTGGCTTAATACGGACGGACTTTGACTTTGTTGGAATCTTCACAGGACAAGCCTTAATAAATCTAGCTCTAATGCCTACTTAGGAAAGGCATTAGTACAACTCTCTCTTCTTTGCAAAAACAGCAAACCTAGAAAAAAGGCTATAAGTCGCATCCTAGCAGAGAGTGTCTGCTCGCAAGACAATAGAAGGCACGACTGAGTAGTGACGCTTTAGTATAAAAAGTGCATACAAGCCAACAACTATGAGGTTGCTGTGAAATGGTACGCGGAGAGTACCAATTATCTAGATACACACTTAAGCTTACGGTGCGAGATTCTTGGTTAAGAATTGTTTTAAGGCCATCGATTTCTTGATTTACATTCATATATAAAATATATGACAGTCGTTATATCTATGATTGACAGTCAAAATATATAAAACAGTATGTGTATTATGTTGTATCAAGCACGGTTTTGTCTTTGTCGTATCAAAAATGGCCTGTATATCTGTTTTATTTGCAGTAAATGGCGGGTGTCTTAAGAATCACTACCAACTGACGTGATCTAAGTCAGTTTTTCCCAATATATAAAAATGCACAAAGTATTTATCAGTATTGTCTAGCTACAACGATTTAACTGATGTTTCTCGTCAAAGATGAGTGCACCGATATTATTAAGACAATATGTAAATGGATAAAAAGATGGGCTTACTCTGATGAGCAAAAGCTATGGCAGAAGCATCAATACCTTTGATTAGCAGAGGTTAGGGTAGACGCATCGATACCGTTGATGCGCAAAGGTTAGGGTAGACGCAGCGATACCGTTGATGCGCAAAGGTTAGGGCAGAAGCATCAATACCTTTGATTAGCAGAGGTTAGGGTAGACGAAGCGATACCGTTGATGCGCAAAGGTTAGGCAGGAAGATTAATACCTTAGATGCCCAAAGGCATCTAAGGGGATAGTCTCATTTATATAGAGGCTCTAGGCGTTAGCTAGCGAGTTCTTAGTGCGTGTAACTCGCGGTTGTCATCTGACTCTTTATCGCCTTTCTTTAAGATCACCATAACAGCACCAGTACCACCTTTCCACTCAGGAGCAGAGTGGTAGGCTAAGACTTCAGGCATTTGTCTAAGCCAGTGAGCAACGTAGCTCTTTAAGGTTGCTTTACGCTTTAAATGCTCTCGTTCACCCTTACCATGAATGATCAGAACACAGCGGAATCCTTCTTTGCGAGCGTGCATGATAAAGCGACGGGTAAACTCGTAGGCCTCTTCAGTAGTCTTGCCATGCAAGTCGATAAAGTCAGCCTCACGGTATTCTCCGTTTTTAAGCTTTTTAAGAAGGAAAGGTTGGGCTCCATTACTTCTGTATGCAAGCACCTCGGTAGGCGCAACCATTGGCACATGCGTAGAGGAGAAATAGTCGATGCTCTCCTCTTTAGTGTCACGTACAGCCGCCTCCTTTTTGATTCTGGACTCTTCTTTGTCCATGCTTGGGGCGCGTACTTCGATCTTGTCTTGTTCAATCCTAGTGACTTTGCCTAACTGTTCAGCAAGATCGATATTGTCGATATTTTGAATGACTTCCTCTTTAAGCAGATCCTCAAAGGAAAAGTCGTTATTTTCTGAATTTGCCATGAATAGTATCCAGCTGAAGTTATAGGAATTAAGCTATGAACAATCGTCTTGATTTGGTATCTATCTTAGATATTAAGGTCGATGATAACGCTTAATACTAAGAGAATCAGACCGCACATTCTAATCTTTCGCATAGAGTAAAGTATAGACTGACGATCTGGATTAAGTTCACCTCCAACTTTTGGTAGGCGCAAGATTTCACCTTGGTAATAGCGAGGGCCGCCCAAAGTGAGATTTAAAGCACCGCCTACAGCGCCAAGTACCATACCTGATACAGGTGCAGGGTATCTGGAAAATCCATCAAAGCCGCATACTACATGTCTAATTGGGTTTTTAGAAAATACTAAGACGAACATGAGCACTATGGCAGGAATAAACAGTAAAGTCTGGTGCACAATAAAGATTGGTTTGCCAAAGCGATAGTTGCCTTGTAACTTATAGTTAAAGCTGCGGGACATGATATTTACTGTCTGCATCAAGGTAGCGCCCTCAATGCCGGCGATGAAATACCAGACCATTACTGCAAACCAGCCGCTAAAGATGCGCAGAATGGCACTCTCGCTACAAGCTTTAGCAATGCCCATTTCAGATAAAGGCTGTGTCTCTCTGAGCACAATATCCGACAGTAGGTCTTTAGCTTTATCTTTAAAGCCCTCATGAAGAGCACGATACACTACGACTGAGCGATCTTGAACAAACTTAAGATCAAGAACTAAGAACATCACAACTAAAGATATGATGTAGTCAAAGTCAGAGATGATGTCCAGGGTAAATACCAAGAACATGACTACAAACAAAATCAGCGTAGGCAGAATAAATCCTGCAAAAGCTCTTTGTGATGTGGAGATGCCGGGGCGGTTAACCTTACGTGCAAGTCCAGTGAAGATAGGGGCTAGACCTTCAAGCTTTAAGCTCTTAGGAATAGGTATGAGCATCTGCAGCACTACGGCTACAGCTAAGACTAAGGCAGGCTCTTGAATTAAGATCCATGGATCAAATTGTCCTTGATTAAAGAGTTGATCCCACGCGATCTCTGTAGAGGTGCTAGATTGTGCGGTGCTCTGTTGAGTTTGATAGCTACCAAGAAGATCAGCCTTGCCTGATCCCATGAGATCAACTGATACTTCATCAACTTTGCTAGAGCCTAGATTAAGAGCTGCTGATACATCCTCAGCATCAAGCGGTAAGGTGAGATTGATCGGTGGATTCATATTCTAAAAGACCAAATTGTGCATAAGCTCTTTGCTATGTGCATTAATGGTCTTTCCTCATTGTTAGCTTTACCTTAGATGTACAGCAAAGCTCAAGCGCATCAAAACAGCTTATGACCTTATGTATAGAGCGATAAGCTGTTTAGCTTTCGCTCGTTAATCAAGATCTTATAGCACGGGCCTAATAGAGCCATGTTAAAGCCATATACCGTGTGAGCTTGAGCCTTTAGTAGTTATAAAAGCTAGCTAAGAGCTAGCTTTGATTACATGGCCTTGATTAAAGCTAAGAGCAGCTTAGCACTGTTATCAGCAGCAAGCTGTACAAACTCATCAAAGACCTTTGGACTATCGCCATCAGCAGTGTCAGATACAGAACGGATGACTAAGAAAGGAACCTTAAAGTCGCTGCAAACATGAGCAACTGCAGCACCTTCCATCTCAGTAACCATAGCCTCAGGGAAGTCTTCGCGCATAGCAACACACAGTGGCTTATTGGCAATGAACTGATCGCCTGTTAATACGTCACCAGTGCATACATTTGGCTCAAAGCCCTCATCAGACTTGAGCTTAGCGGCAACAGCCTCAGCCTTAGCGATCAGAGCATGATCAGCATTGAAGTACTGCTCATATGAAGGCACCTGACCACGCTTGTAACCAAAGATCTTAAGATCAAAGTCATGGTAGGCAAGCTTATTGGAGATCACGATATCGCCAATCTTAAGGCCTGGACCAATACCACCGGCGCAACCTGAGTTAATGATAGCGTCGCACTTAAAGTGCAATGCTAAGGTTAAAGCAGCCTCTGCAGCACAGACAGTACCGATACCTGACTTAACTAAGACAACCTCATGTCCGCTGTATGAACCACTGATGTAATCACGGTTGCCGATATTTACGACGCTCTGATTCTCAATAGCTGCTTTTAAGAGGGTAACCTCTTCTTCCATAGGACCAATAATACCGATACGCATACGTGTTTCCTGATTAAGTGGCAGTCTAGCTAGCCAGATACCAAAGACAAACAGATAACTGACGAAGATCTTATTGTAGATGGTGTCAGTTGATAATTTAGCCTTAATAGCTTAGCCGTTATTGTATGTTCTAAAGGGTACAACATAAAGCCCCGTAGTATAAACAGTAGCCAAAATGCCACGACTATATGTAGTTCTGTTGGTAGCAAAATGCCTTGGCTATATGTATCTGCGTCAGTGGCTAAATGCTTTGGCTATACGAAGTTGAAACGCTTGGCAAAAGACCAGGGAGTGATGCTTGATAGCAGTGGCCATAATCGCATCAAGAACGCCGCATCTGTTATCTTGCTTTGTCGTGAGTTGTAGTGGCGATCTTGGCTGTAAGTATTAAGTTGCTATTAAGAGTGGTGATCTTGCCAGACTTTTCTTAGGCTAGCCTTGAGAGCACGAGGGAAAAGGGGCAGTTGCTCTGCAGTTTTAGGCATTGAGATCGTGAGTGGTTGTGCGGGCGATAGAGGCTATGGACATCTTATGATCTGACATAGCCGGAAATCTAAAGAGAACTCTTGTGAGGAAGTGCTGAAATTGTGTGCAAGATCGGTGCGCTACTAGCGCCGCAATGGCTATGATTGTTCTCTAGTTGATAATTTTTTGCATCTTTGTAGTGAGAGGATATGCAGTTCATGTGCTCGTGCACATTTAAAGACTTAGTTGCCAATAGCGGTGTGATTATGTTTCAGATCTGAGTGTATTTTTACATGATGTGCTAAAGGCCATTGTAGCGCTTGGATGTGATAGCTATCAAGTTTTTGCATGCCTTAGAAAAGATCAAAATGTAGCTGCTCAGGTTAAAAAAGGAGTCTTTTTCCCTTATTTCAGTGATGATGATCCCAAGCTGAAATGATGAATTTGACAAAAGCGCTCATAGCTCCAACAAAATTGCTAAAAAATCCCAAAGAGTAGCCAATTTTTCTTGGATCCAAGAAAGCTACATGATTCTTTGAGTATTCTCACAAAAGGAGTGTGCTGCAATAGCTTATTTAGTATTGATGTTGCACAATCAGCATATAAGTTTCTTACATCTGCTAATAACAACTGTAGTTTTCATTACTCAAAAGCCTGTCAGATGCACTAGGAGATTACGCTAGTGAAGCTCTTACGACTTTTTGGTCAATTGGAACACAACTGACAAGCGCCATCATATGCGCTGTGTCTTTAGCACTTAGATAAGATCCCATAAAGATACGAAAAGCACCGCCCAAAATGGTTATATAAAAAGCCCATCAGATCTTAAGATCTTAAAATAAAGGGCAGATAGCGAGTGCAAGATCAAGGTGATCTTATCTATAAAAGAAGTTTTATAAGCATGGCAGCGTAAAGTTTTAACTTACCGCTTGCTGTATGCTTAACTTAAGACAGGCATGATGGCAGAACAAACACGCTGTACTGACAGCAACTCAAGGTAACATCGCATCGCTAAGCAATTACAACAAGATGTTGCCTATAGGATGTTGAAACCAAATTTATAGAAAGCTGAAGAAAAAGAGGTCAATTGATGGAAAACGCACGTGAAGTGGCTAAACAAACATTAGCTCTGGTTTTAGCAGGCGGTCGTGGAAGCCGTTTGCACATGTTGACTGATTATCGTGCAAAGCCTGCTGTCTTCTTCGGCGGCAAGTTCCGTATTATCGACTTTGCTCTGTCCAACTGTGTAAACTCAGGCATTACTCGTATTGGTGTTGTTACCCAGTACAAGTCACACTCTCTGCTTCGTCATATTCAGTCAGGCTGGTCATTCCTTCGTGGTCAGTTCAATGAGTTCATTGATCTTCTCCCAGCTCAGCAGCGTATTGATGAGGAGCACTGGTACCAAGGTACTGCAGATGCTGTTTACCAGAACATCGACATCATCCGTAACCACAAGCCAAAGTACATTGTGATCTTATCTGCTGATCACATCTACAAGATGGACTACACCGCAATGGTCATGGACCACATCAAGAGCGGTTGCCCAGTTACTGTTGCTTGTATTGCTATTCCTCGTTGTGATGCTTCAGCTTACGGCTGTATGCAAATTGACAACAATGCCATGGTTACTGACTTCCTCGAGAAGCCAAAGGATCCACCAGGCATGCCTAATGACGAGAACCACACCTTAGCCTCAATGGGTATTTACGTCTTCAATGCAGACTACCTCTATGAGGTATTAACCGCTGATGCTAACAACGAAAACTCACGTCGTGACTTCGGCTTTGACATCATTCCTGCATTAGTTCAGCAGCATAAGGTTCACGCTCACGACTTTGCTCTGTCATGCATCCGCAACCAGGGTTGGAAGGACATCTGCTACTGGCGTGATGTTGGTACTATCGACGCTTACTGGGAAGCAAATATGGATATCGCAGCTGTTCAGCCACAGCTGGACGTTTACGATACCGTATGGCCTATTTGGACTCATCAAGAGCAATTACCACCAGCTAAGTTCGTACAGGACATCTCCGGTGCTTCATCAGTGGTTATGAACTCCGTATGTTCCGCTGGCTGTATCATCTCAGGCTCCTCTTTATGCCACAGCGTGCTGTTCACCGATACTCGTGTGCACTCTAACTGCTGCTTAAATGAGACTGTAGTTCTGCCTTCTTGCGTAATCCACCGTGGCTGCCGCTTAACTAAGGTAATCTTAGACCGTGGTGTTGAGCTGCCACGTAACCTCATCATCGGTGAGAACGCGACTCTTGATGCTAAGCGCTTCTTCCGTACCGATGCAGGCGTTGTTTTAGTAACTCGCGAGATGCTTGATAAGCTGCGTGAGAACGAGCCACACCTTTACGAAGGTTTTGATGAGTACAGCGCAACTAGCTCACCAATTTACTAATGTTAAAACCTAGTTTTAACTAACTTTGCAAAGCAGCGGCTCTCTTAGAAAACTAAGGATGCCGCTGTTTTTATTTATGCATCTTGCAAAAGCTTGAGTCTTAGAGGCTGTGGCAAGATCTAAGTATTAGATAACGACGGCCAAAGTGTTAACGCTATTGCTGTAAGTCACAAGATGCGAGCTTGGTGACCACAGCATTAAACTGATTGGTATATGTACATGGAACGTATTACATCAGCAGAGATCTTTATAAGTTTGTTTTGTCGCGATCGCTTTTATTCCGCGACTCATATGCCATTCTTTACACAGCACTTCTCGCCACATTTCTTTAAGCGCTCTGTGTATGAAGACATGTCTCGCGCTTTATTGCGTCGTGCCTCTTTAGATCCAAAAGCTGATTTATCCGAAACAGTTGAGCCGCTCTCAAGCGACTCTACCTTGTTTTCTAAAGACATAGACAGAGACGATACTTTCGTTAATCACTTTAAGCCATACTCATCTTTGTACAGCCATGAGAACGTCAAGATGACCACTCAAGAGGCTGCTGATAGGGCGGTGACCAACGTTAAACGCGA
The DNA here is from genome assembly GCF_000482845.1 of Anaerobiospirillum succiniciproducens DSM 6400. Lineage (GTDB taxonomy): Bacteria > Pseudomonadota > Gammaproteobacteria > Enterobacterales > Succinivibrionaceae > Anaerobiospirillum > Anaerobiospirillum succiniciproducens. The sequence goes on along the minus strand of NZ_AXWV01000012.1, from coordinate 61,730 downwards.
CATTAATAATCGTCGCTATAGTGCAGCTGATGGTGATCGTGAACAGGTAGAGAAGTTCTTGAGCAGTGACGATCTGCAAAATCGACGACTCTTTGCTCAGTACCGCTATGCAGTACGCTACAACCTTGAAGAAGACCGTGCTAGGGTGATAACGAGTGCGCCATTTCGTCGCATGCAACAAAAGACGCAAGTCTTTCCTTTAGATATAAATGCCTCTTCAAGATCACGTTTGACTCACTCAAATGAGGTGGCTGCTTTAGCTAGGTATACTCTCTACGCTATTGCAGGACAAATTCACAACGTTAACCCATTGCTCAATGAGATGGTTACCTGTGTTGAGACTGCAGCTTATCTGCATGATATAGGCAACCCACCATTTGGCCACTTTGGTGAACAGGTAATTCGTGATTGGATTACGCAAGAGGTTCAAAAGCACGCCGATAAGATCAGCGCTGAAGAGAGCGATGATCTGAGAGCCTTTAATGGCAATGCTCAAGGCTTGAGACTTGCTCACACTGTTTATAAGCTCAATTTGTCTTTAGGACAGATTTCATCTTGTATCAAGGTTCCATACACCTGCAAGGAACTTAGAGAAAGCTCTATTAGTGAGGATAAGATCCACGCTAACGTGGGCTGCTATATCAGTGAGAAAGAAGTGCTCGATATGATTCGTTCAAGCAATCTTTCATCTAAGCGTCACCCGCTATCATTGATCATGGAGCAATGTGATGATCTTGCATATGTGCTTGCTGATCTTGAAGATGCCTATGATCGCCATGTCTTAAAAGACAAAGAGATTTATCATCTCTTTGATAGCCTCATTACTTTCATTAAGTTCAATGCTTGCAGCACCACATGCGATAAATGCATTAGTGCTTGTACCTGCGCAAATGGCTATAAGAAGCTATCTTACGGTCTAAGTAGTGAGATGGTAGCCTCACTAAAGTTTGCTGCACCTGCTAAAGATAGCGCATCTAACAAGAATGCAGCTAAAGAAAGTGGCTCTGCAAATGGCAGCGACATCACCGCTGCTCATAAAGAGGCAGTAAAAACACAAAAGAGTAAGCAAGATAAGAAAGGCAACTTCGGCAAGAAGGTGCGCATCAATCGCAAAGGTGAGAGTGCTTGTGTCTATGAAACAGTTGATTACTCTGATGAAAAGGTCAGCTTAGATGTGGTACTTGAGGACATGATTAAGCACGCTTACACCCGCATGAAGAATGATTCATTTGGTGTACTGCAGCTTGTGCATGGCAACAATCCTATCCCTCTGACTGAGATGATGGAGCAGCTTGGTGTTAGAGCACTGCTTGCGCTCTTTAAAGAATGTATTTCCACTTATTACATCTTAGACATAGTCAATACCATTAAGGAAAATGAGCGAGAGTTCTTTGAAGAGGGACGTCTAAATATTACTTATTACGGTAATGATGCTCATAAGGCAGTTGAGTTTATTCGCCTCTTTGAAGAAAAGGCCATCTATACGGATAATGAGGTCATGTCCTTAGAGATGCAGGGCGCAGCTTGCATCAAGGGCTTATTCAATGCCTATAGTCATTTATTGGGACTGAGTGAAGATGCATTTTACAAGTGCCTCAGTGCAGATGAAGGAGATATGTACTCTCGACATTTAATGCACCGCATTCCAAGGCGTTGCAAGGAGGGCTATTTAGATGCCGTAAAGGCTGGTACTAGCTCTGAGATGTATTCACGTATTCGTATGCTCATTGACTATATTTCTGGTATGACTGACACCTTTGCAGCACACGAGTTCTCCATTCTCTCAGGTTTGAGATCGCCATCATCTATTATCTAAAGGCCTTTACCCATTAAGCTCAATTGAGTTATTGGTTAGATTGAAGCATATATATCCTGTCAGGCTGTCAACATGGCCGGGTATCTATACAAGCTGTTAGGGCAGTTTGGTTTCCCTAAAATCTATGGGTAGAAGAGCTTTTGTGTATTTGTGGCGTGAGGTGATGTTTTACAGACCAAAAAATATGGTTTGTTGACGATCAACGTTGCATATAACTCAACTAGTTTTTCTCTGAATTTGTTGCGTGCGTCTAATTTACGAGAAAAAAACATCTCTCAAGGCACTATACGCACATGATGTGCTTTGTTTGATGCATGATTGCTGTTATGATCTTTAGATTCGCTTTTACTAGATATGTAAGCTAGTGAAGCTAAGAGTTATCGGTAATTATGCTTTTAGCTGTTCTTGCAAGCGCTGATGTTTTCGCTACATCAGTGTTTACAGCTAGAGGCTTTGGTGGATTGTAAGCACATTTATAAGCTTTAAATGCTGCAAATGTGTATGGCTTATATTAAGCTCAAGTTTAAGGCCTGTAGGCCGTGCTGGTAACTTTAGAGTAGTTATGCAGGAGTATTGACTGATGAGTGAACAAGTCCTCGATGTAAACGCAGAGGTTACGTCAAGTGAGGATGCAATTTTTGATGATATTCGTCCATGTCGAGATGACGAAGCTCATCATGAGTTGACCGTTATTCAAAACGATGAGTCCTTGGTCAATGGCATAGTCAGGCTCCGCTACCCACGTTTAAGTAAGTGGATCGGCCCGATTCTGCGTATGCGCGTGCGTGCGTACATTAAGTCTGCCGTTGCGAATATCCACTCTATTCAAGATTTCCAGTTACAGGTAGCTAAAGCTGTCGATCGTATGATCGAAACTACCACTGACGGCATCACTTATAAGGGCTTTGAAAAGTTAGATCCTAATCAGGGCTATCTGTTCATCTCCAATCACCGTGATATCTCTTTAGATCCAGCTCTGATCGATTATGCATTGCATAACTATCACAACAACACCATGCGCATTGCAATTGGCGATAATCTCTTAAAGATGCCAGCTGCTACTGCCCTGATGCGTTTAAATAAGAGCTTCCTCGTAAAAAGAGCAATCACCTCACCACGTGAGCTTTTAAAAGAAGTTACTCATCTGTCTCATTACATTGGTCTTTCTTTGAAAGAAGGTCATTCTATCTGGATTGCACAACGAGAAGGTCGCGCTAAGGATGGTAATGATTGCACTGAAGAGGCAGTACTCAAGATGCTGCACATGTATGGCCGTAAGCAACATAAGGGCTTTGGCGAGTACATGCGTTCACTCAAAGTCGTTCCAGTATCCATTACCTACGAGTATGATCCAGGTGATTTAGCCAAAGCTGCTGAGCTTTATGAAAGAGCTCAGAACAATGGCCAATATAAGAAGGGCGAGTTCGAGGATATCCGTAGCATCATCAAGGGTATTAAGGACTACAAGGGTCGTATCAGCATCGTAGCTGGTAAGCCAATTGATCAGGACTTTGAAACTCCATCACAGCTGGCTGCGATTATGGATAAGTTCATCTATGAGAACTATGCCATGTACCCAAGCGTGCTCTTAGCAGCTAAAGCTTTAGGCTATGCTAATGAGAGCGATGTAGCAGACATCAGCTCTGAAGATAAGATTAAGTTCAATAATCGTATGGACAGCTTCCCAGAGCACTTACGTCCAACTATCTTACAGATGTACGCCTACCCATTTGTAAATCGCAACCGCGCTTTAAAAGGCGAGCTTGATGAGGCTATTGCTGCACAGAGCAAAGCTAGCTAAGTACTAGTACCAAAGTTTATTTCCTCAACAACAGTGCTACTTACGTGGCACTGTTGTCACCACCCTACATAACCCCCGCCCACTTACCAAGCTAATCTTAGTCACAGTTCTTTTGCCGTACGAAAGCTTTTGGCCACCTTTTGATCCCGAAGATATTATTGCTAGCTAACAAGACGAGCTAAATCAGGGTAAGGGTGAGACAGTAAAATGAATCCCCGGCCCTTATTCTGATAGCTATACCTGCCTTAAAGTATCTGTTGACGCCTCTATATTTGAGAAAGTACTGTTGGTGCCTCTAGATTTAAGATCTCGTTGAATATGGCCCTCATATAGTGGTCTATACATAACTCTTTGATTTAGTCATCTAAGATTAGTCTTATTGAGATCTTTAGCAGCAAATAGAAGCACGTTTAACTGATGAAAACTCAAATGTGCTAATCTATCTCATACTTTGTTATGCACTTTTTATTTTAAAAAGTCATATTTTGAATGTCTCAATCTGAGCCATTCTTTTTACATGCTTATCTTACAAGCTCAAACTCCTGTGCCATTTAAACAGGATCTATTTTGACAGCTTGTTCGCCTACTTTATACGTATATGAAACAAACAAATCGAGCAATTACTTTCTTAATGGCTCAGTATCGCGCCATATTCCGTAACGCCAATTTAGCACTTTTTGCTGCGCTCATTTCTGTAGCAGCATCTGTTGTATCAGTTGCACCAGCACCAGCTCAGGCGGCCATCTTGGATTGGGACAAACTTGCAGATGGTACTTTAGACGGCACGGGAGAGAACGTCTTAGCAATCGTTGGCGGCAGTTCTTCAGTTAATCAAAATGGCTTCAACCTTACTCTTACCAATGGTCAGCACTCCATTAATGGTAATGGTAGTGAACCAGGTGTATTTACCGTACAGCAGGGCTCCTCAATCAGCATAAATTCTACTGATGGAAAGAACTTACCAACTCTTACTATTGGTGAGAATGTTCAAAACAACACTGCAAAAGTCACGATTAATAGCTTCACTAATGCAGGCGGTACCTTAAATATTAGTGGATTTTCTAAGAATGCCACGTCAGAACTCCAAGCCGGTTCTGTAATGATTGGCGGCAAGGATGTTGGTGAAGATCAGGCTGTAGTTAATTTAACTAACTATGGCTATTTGAATGCTTTTGGTGGAAAGGGCATTCTCACTATTGCTGATGGTGCCAAGATTGTCATTGGAGAGAATTCTGGTGTTACGTCATCAAGAATGATCAACATGACTGGTGGCAAGGTGCTCTTAAATGGCACTGTTGACAATGCTAAGCTTGGTGGTGGTGACTATTATATTTATCTGAATCTCACCGGAGGTGTCATTGAGAACTATGATTCAGATCATGGCGGCACCATCGCGGCTGATACTCTTAACCTCTTATCAGGTGGAACCATCAATGCCAAAGGTGACCTCAACATAACAGCATATGATGTTTTTAAGTTAGACGGCACGAATATTAATGTTGCCGAAGGCAAAACGCTGACTATCAAAAATGATTATGATGGTCAATTTTCTGCTGGTTCCATCAATGTGTCTGGCGGCACAGCTAAATTAACTGGCAATGGACTTCAGGTATTAGCGCTAAAAGGCAGTGGTAAGATTGTTCTCAATGGTGGTTCTGCACCATCCAAGCTTGAAGTTGATAAGGTTGTGGAGGCAAAAGATGACTTCAATCTTTCCATTGGGTCTGGAGCTGAAGTTACTTTCAAAAAGAAAGCTTCTTTTGCAAAGGGTACATTGACCACTGTTGCTGGTTCTAAGATAAAGTTTGATCCGTCAAACACTACTAGCATATTAAATGTGCATAGTTCTGATATCAAGCCAATGCTAGGTACCACAGGCGCTATTACGCTGACAGGAACTCCATCTGGACGCATTACTCTGGACTTTAACGATGTTGGGACTATTGACCTTGGTGCAAGTGGATTAAATCTTGTTGACAATACCTCAGGCAAGCTAACAGATGTTATATCAAGCAACAACAAAGCTCTATTAATTGCAGGCGGAATGGCCAATGCTAAGTTTCTAGGCTCGCAGTTTGATGGAGATGTCAAATATGCATTTAAAACTTTTGAAGTAGGCTCTGGTGCGCATAATGAAAAGACCTTCTCCATTACCGGAGGAGCTCAGATAGAAGTAGATCATTCTATTAGCGCAGAAAATGGCGCTATGCTCAAGACATTATCAGTTTCTAGCGGCTCTTTAACACTAGATGGCTCTGGCGATAATAATGTTGTTAAAGCATCAGATCTTATCCTTAATTCATCAGGAGATGCTCCGTTTGCAAAGCTTTATGTAAATACAGCAAATTGGAGTGTGTCTAATTTGACCTTAACTAAAGGTCAAGCGGAGCAAGACGGAGACAGCTTCCTGAATGTTGGCGGTACTTTAAGTCTTGCCAATGATAGCAGTTACACACTTAAAGCCGGTACATTAAGTACCGTAGGCTCAGGTAAGTTAGATTTATCTTCAGCATCAAACAATTCTTTTATTGTTCAAGAAGGCGCGTCAGCAGTATTCGACTTTGATGATATCTTTAAGAAAGATGGAGCAGGGGCTAATCTTAAAAATATCTTAGACACATCTAAGGTCAAGGCCTCCGCCATAAGTGGCGATGGTCTTATTATTATCAAAAGCACAAAGGGAGAGAGCTTGTCCAAGAGCGATTATGATGATTTCGCTCAAAATCTAGCTAATTTCAAGGGTTTTTATAATCTCAATATCGATAAAAGTGATATTCCAGAAGATTTAACCTTAAAAGATCTTCCAGTACGACTTCAAAACGATACATACAACAATAAAACTGTAATGGTATCCGCCGGCGAAAGTTTATCTGCCAATTACTCAGTAGGAAATGTTCTTCTTAGTGACGATTCACCATTAAAGTTAGGCCAAGGTGGAAATCTTATCTTAACTAATGCTAGTGCAGATAAGAATAAGAATACTAACAACTTCGTATCCGTAAAGACTGATGCTCCTTTTGCTACAGCGTTCCGCTCCGTTAAGCTTGATAACGGTTTAAAGACTGGAGGGGTATTGTTTGAAGACGTTGACAACACCCTTACCCTGCTCGGAGATGGCAACATAGGATCAATAACTGCTTCTGCTGGTGGTGGTTCAAAAGGAACTGTAAATATTGGTCGAAATGCGAAAGGTTTAATTACTGCTGCTTCTGCCAATGTAGTTGTTAAGGACACGCTAAACGGAAGTGCAGGAATAGGCAGTGCTAGTGCGGCAGTTAAGAATCTTAATATTGCCGATAACTCATCATTGATGGTTGAGTCTGGCGATGTTTATGCTGACAGTATTAATGTATTTGCTAACGGAATATTAGATGTTCATGGTTCTGTAACTACAGCAGCCATAGAATTTAAAGGTAAATCCTTGAAAGCAGATAGGTTAGTATTTAGTGATCTTTCTAATCCACCTGCCAATAATTACTCAGGCCAGATAAATTTCAACAATGTGCCATCTGTTGTTGACGTAGGCACTTTATCTCTTGGTACTAATCAACTCATGCGCATTGGCAACAATGGTACCACTGGTTATTATTCGCAAATGTCTGCTGATAAGCTAGTACTCAAGGAGGCCTCAATTGTTCATGTCGGTACAGGCTATATGAGTGAGCCTTCTACGCTTGTCGTCAAGGATATTGCAAACTCCGAAACAGCATCAACAGGTTCTGATACTTTAAAGGCGTCGATAGGAGTAGGATTTAACGCGGCTCTTGGCATTGGCTTAACTAATGAAGAATTTAAAGAAGGCTTGCAGCAATATATGTCAAATGCTGGAGGATTTGAGCAGCCTGCTTCATTTAATGACCATATTCAAGATTTCTCAGGAGTTGGTAATGCGGTTTTTATCAATAAGCCTCTAAAGATTGATAGTTCAACAGGCGGTATCTTGGCGGACGCTGCTAATGCTAACCTGTATAAAGTAGTTAATCAGGTGAAGCTTGTTGGAGGATCAGCTCTTGTTCTGACTGATAAGGCTTTTGGTACAGATAAGAAATCTGCTGCAATCCAATTTACTGGAACAGGCGGCAAAATCATAGGTGCGGATGTAGATGATATCTATGGCTCTAAGATTATTCTGCTTGGCGACTTTGTTGAGAATGACGATCTAACCATATCAACATCTAATGGTGCTAGCTCAACAATTGAGGGATCGTTTAAAGTCGAATCCCTTGGCGGCTTGCTGAGCGGAACCTTAAGTGCAGGTTCATCTTCATCTGTCAAATTAGAAATCAATAAGAATTTGGTGGCAGATCTAAACGCTGGTATCTCAAGTCCAGTTTTAGGCCTTATTATGGATAGACTGCAGGGCAAGCTTGACAGTGATGCTCAGGGGTATAAGTTTGTAGAGGCGATGCTTAAAGCAAAGAAGTATAAGCAACTTGATGCTGCAGTACATGCTGCAACATATGCTGGTGCTCAGCAAGCTGCTATGGCATCTGTAAACTCTATGTCTGAAGCTATCCTTGCTCGCACTGCTTCGCTAGATGTTGCTTCTAAGTCTATTATCGCCACTGGCTCTGAGGCAGATCGTGGTGTATGGCTGACTCCAATGTACAAATCAATTGGATCAGAGGGCTTTAACGCTCAGGGTGGAAAACATGGCGCGGATATCGACATGAAGGGTGTAACCTTTGGTGCCGATACTGTTTATGCAAACATGTGTTTTGGTGCTACCTTGAACATTGGCTCAGGTGATTCTGAGGGTAATAGCAATGGCTACGGACTGAAAAATGAGTTCGATTACTATGGCTTGGGCGTCTACTCAGCAACTAACTTTGGCAGCTTTGCTTTAGTTGGTGATGCATCCATTACTCATATCTCTCACGATGTAGAGGGCTTTGATCTCAATGCGTCAACCAATACCACTGCTTTATCCATGGGTCTTACAGGTCGCTACAAGATCTCTGTTGAAGCGCTTGATATAACACCGCACATTGGCGCTCGTTACGTGCGTCTTGATACAGACTCTTACGACTTAAGCAACAAGACTGGTGTTCAGGCTAAAACTGACTTTGATGTTCAGCATGTATTCTCTGTACCAGTGGGTGTAACCCTCTGTCACATGATTGAAAGCGATGGTTGGACCTTAGCACCAACAGCTGATTTCACCATTACATTTAATGCAGCTGGAACCGATGCCGAGTACAACACCTTGATAGCTGGTAAAAAACTAAACCTAGAAGCAGAGGTGATAGATGATGTTGCCTTTAGTACAACTGTTGGGTTAAATGCTCAGTATGGCGCATTCAATACCAGCGTAGGTATCAACATCTCTGGCGCTGAGAACTCAAACTCATTTGGCCTAAAGGCTCAAGCTAGCTATATGTTCTAAAAGGACGAGAAACTAGTTTTCCAATCTAGCTTGAGGTCTAGTAGCTACTTAGACGTGATTTAGTCTAGAAGCACGATACTATGCGTAACAATGCCATGATGCTAATCGCGTCTAAAAGGCACTGACCTTTGTTAGGCTAGCTTGTAGATACTAGATTGTTTCTCGTGCACGCTTGGCGTAAATAAACTAAAAAATGGGAGCTAGTGTAGCTCCCTTTTTAGTTGCTGTTCAAAGACATATGTTGCGACACGATCTGGATGAATTTGCACTTACTTACGAACTATTAAGCGGCTGTGAAGTTTTGATTAATACTGTGGAAAATTGCACTGATGACAATTGATGCATCAGGTGGCATTAAACAATGCCTTAAATATGAGCTTGCTTTCAAAAGTGATCTTGCATGCAATACACAAAATACACTAATGTATCTAGTCATTTCTTAATATAGATTTAACAAAGTATCTATAAAATTGAACATACAAAAAAACGGATAACACCCATGAGAAGCTTGCTGTTTGAGAACGGATTAATCAAATGGCAGGCTTTTCTCTTTTTGGGCCGTCTATATTTCAAAAAAAGAAGCCAGTTGGCTCCTCTAAGCCCCGATATTTAAGGCTGCTCCCATATAAAAAAAAGAACCTAGTCTTAGCTAAATGGCGGCATCTAGATCTAGAGTTCTTCCCACCTCACACCATATAATTACGATCTTTTGTACATCATATAGAGCCTAATAACTAACTTATAAGCAGCATATTGACTAGATTGCATCCATGGCCTATGCGGTACTAAGCGTTCGCAGGCATCTTGTTGAAATGATCTAGGTCATAAGCTCAATCTTTCAAGTAATGACTGTGGGCTATGATGCTGAGCATAGCGATTTACTGGCAGTGTATATGATTCAAAGTTTGTATGGGTTACACTCGTTTTTTTGGGCCGTTAAATTGATAATTATTTTTGAGTTAGAGATTAAAGGTTTGTTTGCTAATAAAAACCTAACCTTACGCGAGTACACTTACGTGCGCTCGCTAAATAATGGCTTTACCAATGGTTTTGTGAGCTTATTGTGTTATGGCCAATTGCAGTGTGGGTGTGGATTTCGTTAAGAAGAGACCAGCTTCAATGCTTGATAAAGTTTTATGGTATTAACCCATAAGCAGGCATTAGCAATCTATCTTTATGTCATGAAGATAGTAGTTTCATATTGAATCCACAATGCTTTAGTGGGCGTTAGAATCGTTTTCCTTCTTTATGTGTGAATTGCAAAATGTTTAGTCTGTACAGCAAGATGCCAAAGATAGTGTTTAACAATATTGTCTTTACTGGCATTGTGGCACTATATTTCTTATTAGTCCTTAACTTGCCGCTCATTGAGCACATGGTTGACATCTATAAGAAGTCCAATGCAAATGGTGCAGAGGGTGTGTCTGCCTTCTTTATCGTTTTTGGACTATTTGCTGTTGGTGTACTGCTCTACTCTATCTTCCTCATTCTCTTTTCTTGGCGCTATGTGCTTAAGCCAGGTCTGTCTTTCATCACTCTGCTTGGTGCTTTGTGCACCATTGGCACCTTGAAATACGGCGTCGTCTTTGATCAGGACATGGTTCGTAACTTCATGCAGACTAATACTGCCGAGGCCTTGTCTTATCTGTCATTTAGTTCGGTACTGTCATTTACACTGCTTGGTATCATCCCTGCTTTTATCATTATTACTGCCCCGATTACTTATCCTCAGGGCTTAGTGCGCTCTAATCTCATTCGTATGGGCGCTATTGTGGGTACCTTAGCGCTAGCTGGCACTATTGTGCTTGCCTACTATCAGCAGTTTACGTTTGTGGGCCGTAATAACAAGAGCCTCAATCGAGAGATCAATCCAACTACAGTGGTCTACTCAACTTATCGCGTAGTAAAGCAAGACTACTTTACTACTCCACCAGAGCCAGTGCTGTTAGGCGAGGATGCTAAGATCATTACTAAGCGTAAAGAGCCAATGGCCATGATCTTAGTTTTAGGTGAAACCGGTCGTGCTGCAAACTATCAGTATCGTGGCTATGATCGCCAGACTAATCCATACACCTCTAAGCTGCATATGTATGGCTTTAACAATGTAAGCTCATGTGGTACAGCCACTGCGCGATCAGTGCCATGCATGTTTTCAAATTTAACTAGAGATACTTACAAAGATGAGCTCGTGATTAACCGCGATAATGTCCTCGATGTGCTGAAAAAGACCGGTGTGGATGTTACCTGGATTGACAATCAAGGCGACTGCAAGGGCGTATGTGATCGCGTTAATGTAGTCAATATCAAGCCTGAAAAGAGTCCTAATTGTGTCGATGGTCGCTGCTATGACTCCATCTTAGCTGAGAAAGTAGAACCATATCTTAAGGACATCAAAAAGGATACAGTTATCGCTGTGCATCTGATGGGGTCACATGGTCCACGCTATTATGAGCGCTACCCAAAGAACTTTGAGACATTCACCCCTGCATGTAACCGTGCCGATGTAGAGAACTGTTCTACTGAGGAGGTTATCAATGCTTATGACAACACCATCCTTTATACTGACTATGTAATCTCCAAGCTCTACACAGCATTAGAAAAGGCCCCAACTGAAAATAAGGCGCTGTTATATATTTCAGATCATGGTGAGTCATTAGGTGAAAATGGTGTCTACCTACATGGACTGCCATATGCTGTAGCTCCTGAGGTACAAAAGCAAGTTCCAATGCAGCTTTACATATCAGAAAAAGCCCAGAAAATGCTTGCTTTAAATGAGAAGTGCCTTGAGAAACAAAGTAGTGCTGGAAAGTTTAGTCACGACAATCTCTTCCACACTCTGCTTGGTATCTTTGATGTTAGCACTAAGGACTACGATCCAAGCTTAGATATCTTGAGAGCCTGCCGCGCCTAATGCAATTGTGGCCCTTTAGCTTCGCTCATCAGCATGCAAAGGAGAGCATCGGTACTTTGCAGCGCGATAGCATGCAAAGCAAACCTAGGATCTTTACTGCCATGCAAAGCAAATGTGGCTTTTACTGCCATGCAAAGCTTTATCCTAGGCGTGAGTACTTAGCAAGCTAAGCTTAAGCATCTGATGAAGGCTTAAGATACAAAAAGGCCAGTAAGCGCATTACTTATGAGTAGTGTTCTTACTGGCCTTTTGCATGATCTACAGTGGCTACATCTGTGGTCGCTACGGATACGGCTGCTAGCGATGAGCTTCTATGAGCGGCTTTTAGGTAGCCATGGTGCTTTTAGATCTTAGTCTGGGCGGTAGACCTTAACGTTGTGGTGGCCTTTTTCTTTGAGCTCATGAGCCTGCATGGTGCTCATAACGCCCTGATCGCAGAATAAGGCATAGGTCTTAAGCTTATCGAGATTGCCAAACTCTGAGGCTACCTTGTAGAAAGGCAGCTCGATGACTTGATGGGTCTCATCTTTAAGCGGAGCCTTGGCAGCATCATCAGGTGAGCGTACGTCTAAGATCACGTCATCTTTAGCAAGCTCTTTAACGGTCTCAACCTCGATCTCAAGCTTAGAGGTATTCTCAGGAATAGCCTTGATATCAAGAACAGCTGCAGCTTCGACGGCTTCTTCAACTAAGTTTGCATCCATCTTAGCTTCTTCTTCCTCAACGAAAGAGCGCTCAGGGCAAACGTTAGGATGATCAGAGATCACACCGCAATACTCAGGAATGCTCTCAGCAAAACCAGCGGTGCCGATTTCCCAAGCCTTATCTACGATATCTTGCTTATCTTCCATAACTAATGGACGTAATACTAAGCAGTCGGATACGCGATCAATATGGTTTAAGTTAGTTAAAGTTTGTGAGGATACCTGACCAACGCTCTCACCAGTAACTAAGGCCTCAGCATTGAGTTTGCGGGCAACTTGAGAGCCTACACGCATCATCATACGCTTTAAGATCACACCACGGACGCCATGGTGGGTACGCTCTAAGATCTGGCCTACGATGCGCTCAAATGGAATGGTGACAAACTTAACCTTGTGGGAGGAACCAAAGCGATCCCAAATGAAGTAGGCCTCTTGCTTAACACCAATCTCATGAGCAGTACCGCCCATGTTAAAGAACAGGTAGTTTACCTTCATGCCACGGTGGATAGCTTTGTAGGTTGATACACCAGAGTCAAAACCGCCAGAGATCAAGCTTAAGGCCACACCCTGTGAGCCTACTGGATAGCCGCCTAAACCCTGATATTTGTTGGTGACCACAAAAGCCTTATCCTGCTCAAGCTCAATATTAATGGTTACCTCAGGCTTGTTAAGGTTAACGCCTAAGTTAGGGTAGTGAGCTTTGAACATGCCGCCAATCATACGCTCTGCCTCTTGAGAGGTGAAAGAGTGATTGCCACGACGACGAACACGTACAGCAAAGGTCTTACCGTTTAAAGATGGACCGTAGATTGGGCCGGCAACTTCAAAGATGTCTTCAAAGCGCTCAAAGGTAAACTCTTTTACTTCTAAGAAAGAGTGGATGCCTGGAATACGGGATAACTCACGTACGGCTTGGGTGCGAGTCTTTTCGCTCTCATCACTACCAAAAGTAGCCATGAGCTTATCCCATTGTGGCTGCACTTTGATCTCGAAGCCGTGGTTAGCAGCGATGTTGTGCAGGTTCTGGGTTAAGACCTTGATTAAGCGGTTACGAACAGGTTTGCTTTTGATGGATATTTCAGGGAAAAGTCGGAGAATAAACTTCATAGATAAGAAACATCAGAGTAGGTAGAAGATCGTTGTTTATTAAGCAGCAAGGCTAAAAAACAACGTGATGGGAGCTTTGTTTCTAGCTTAGATGATTAAAGATTACTGCTTGCATGCAAGAGGATTGAATTAACTTTAATCAGATTGGGCATAAATACAAAGCCCTCTTAAGCTTTAAGCATAAGAGGGCTTATTTAAGCGCTAAAAAGCACTATACAAGCTCGGCGCATAGTGTACACCAAAATGATGTTATTAATGCGTTTTGGTGAGCTTAGAAGTTTTGAGCATCAAATCTTAGTTGTGTCTGCAACCGCAGCCGCCGTGACCGTGGCCATGACCACCGCCGCAGCACTCATGCTCTTCATCATCGTGGTGATGACCATGACCACCACAGCACTCGTGCTCTTCATCGTGGTGATGACCATGACCAGAGCAACCGCAGCCGCCGTGACCGTGCTCATGACCGCCACCGCAGCACTCATGATCTTCCTCATGGTGATGGTGGTGACCGCCGCCACAACCGCAACCATGACCACCGTGACCGCCGCAGCAGCCGCCGTGGCTTTCTGATGGGCACAGGCCATCTGGATGAGCGTGACCGTGAGCGATTTCCTCAGCAGTAGCCTCACGAGCATCTTCAACAGTGCCCATGAACTTTAAGGTCTTACCAGCTAATGGGTGGTTACCGTCTACAACAACAGTATTTTCCTTGATCTCGGAAACGATAACTAAACGAGGGCCAGTGCTAGTGTCAGCCTCGAACATGTTATCCTTCTCAAGAGGATAGTTGCCAAATAAACCGCGATCGATTTCCTGAATGAGCTCCTGCTTGATCTCACCAAAAGCATCTTTTGGCTCAAGAGTAATTACGAACTCATCACCCTTGGAAAGACCGATTAAGGCATCTTCAAGACCCTTAACTAATTGGCCTTTACCTAAGAGAGCAACCATAGGCTGGTTAGTGTCTGTACGACCAACAACTTGATCGGTCTCATCAGTTACGTAATAGGAAACACTTACGACTGAGTTTTCAGCAATCTTGTACATAATTTAGGTCTTCTTACCGTTGGTTTGGATATCTGTTTGATTATACACCATTGGCTAATTTGAGTTAGTTTGTTGCAACTCCATCGCAACAAGTTCAAAAGACACCATCAATGAACGCGCCCTTATGATGGCCCACTTGTGCACCAAAGGCCGAACAATAGCCATTTTATCTTCATGGTATGCTAGAGCACTGGCGCTTTTATTGCGATTTTTAGTCAGATGATACAGTCGCAACAAAGCCCGTATATAAGGCAATCTAGCCATCAGTTATAGCATCTAGGCCACATGAGATATGTAATTAGCTAGTGGCACTCTTGTTAGCATTTAGATTTCTAAGTAAAGATAGTGTGATTGGATTAGATGGTGGGGAAACAACAAACTAATGCTAATTAGGCTGGATAGATTAAGATGAGCCAAGATCTTGAGGGATGGGTGGTAGCTGCAGCACTGAGGCTGCAGCTTAGAGATCTTAGTTAGAGGCTAAACCGCTTTGAGAATTTGAAGAGTGGACTTGATCTTCATTGTTGCGGATAGATAGAACCTCTGAGCTCTTAATAGAGCTACCAAAGCACTTGTTGTTGAGGGCACCATTGCGATCAAAGGCTTGATAAACGCCCTCAGAGTTAACTACAAAACGGGAGCAACGATCAGAAAGCTGATTGCCCTTTGCAGTTAAGGTGAGCATAAAGCCATCATCAGCAGCTTCTACAGTGCTATCAAAGTTCTTTTGAATCTTTTCAGAGAAGCTAAAACGGCAGCCAATATAACCAGAGTTAATGTTGCCGCAGGCTGATAAGAAAGCAGCTCCGTCGATGATCTCGCTAGCAGCAGCTTTACGGTTAGCAGCAAGCTGTTGCTTCTTTTTACGCTCTTCATCGCCAAAGCCGAACATGTACCAAGCGCTCTTAACTTCCTCTTCTTCCCACTCTTCATCAACTGCAGCAGTTTGCTGAGTGCTATTCATGCTCATGAGATTGTTGCTCTCATGGCCTTGGCTCATGGAGCCACGGGATACAGAGGTTTGAACGGGTACAGCTTGTGCGGTGGCATCGGCTCTTGTTGCTACCAAGGAAGGATCTTGATAGTCAGTACCGTTTAGTTTGAGTGCTACGTGTAAGAGCAGTGACAGAGCGAAAAGGCTCAGGCAGCTCACACGAAAACGACTCACAGAGCCATCGTGATTGAATAAGGCCCAATCCTGGAATGAGTAGAAAAGCTCACCGATGGATAGGCGCTTTGAATGGGATTTAGAATTCTTCATTCTCAAACTAAGCGTGAAGCAAAAACACGCTTTTATCTCTATTGCACATAGCTAAATGCTTAGCGATCTTCTTTGTAGGTTGCACGCCTACAATAAACAAAAATGCGCTCTAGCATTACGTGCGTCTCACTAACATTAAGGTCGCTATTGTAGCGTATAGATTGAGATTTTTTGTCGTTCACGCCAAAATTTTACTGCCTAAAGATCACAAAATGTCTCATAAAATCGTGGAGACTGTGGTAACACCTAAGATCTTAGATACAACATAGAAATTTGCCTTACGTCCACAAATGGGGCAAAGATCTTAGTGATTTAGGTAAATGCACTTTAAGATCTCAGTGATCTAGGTATATGCACTTTAAGATCTCAGTGATCTAGGTATATGCCGCTTAAAGGTCTCAGTGAGCTAGGTATATGCCGCTTAAAGATCTTAGTGAGCTAGGTATATGCCGCTTAAAGATCTTAGTTAGCTGGGTAAATGCCACTTAAAGATCTTAGCTTTAGGATAAGGAGATGATCTTTTTGTACTAATTTAGTTGTATCTTGAGTCTTTTCATCAAAAACCTAGATGGCAACACAGAAAGTGTTTTAACTTTCGGCTAGAATCGTCACTTACTTTGGCAGTAAATGTCTTTACCTGAAGCTATCATATGCTAAATGCAGGTAAGAGATTATGTTGATGGAACTAGACTTTAACTGCAGCAAGGATCTGATTGAACTAGTGAGTAGGAGCCAGGATGCACAATATTGTTTTGAACAATGGGGTTAAGATACCAGCATTGGGCTTTGGTGTGTTCCAAATTCCTGATCATAATGAGTGTGTTAAAGCCGTATCCGATGCTATTAGCGTGGGTTATCGTTTGATTGATACAGCTCAGGCTTATCACAATGAAGAGGCTGTAGGCATGGCTGTAAAAAAGTCATCCGTGCCTCGTGATGAGTTCTTTTTAACTTCTAAGATCTGGGTGGCTCATAGTGGTGAGAATTTAGCTGCAGCATCGATTGATGAGTCGCTCAAGCGCTTGCAGACTGACTATATTGATCTCATGCTGATCCATCAGCCATATGGCGATTACTATGGTACGTATAGAGCCCTGCAAAAAGCGCTTAAAGATGGCAAAGTTAGAGCCATTGGCGTCTCTAATTTCTTTGCCGATCGCCTCGTTGATCTGTGCAACTTTATGGAGATCAAGCCTCAGATCAATCAGATGGAGACTCACGTATTTCAGCAGCAAGCTAAGCTGAGGCCTTATATGGATAAGTTTAAGGTACAGCTTGAGGCATGGGGGCCTTTTGCCGAGGGTAAGAATAGCTTCTTTGAAAATCCAGTTTTATTGAAGATCGCTGCTAAATACAATCGCACAGTAGCTCAAATTGGTCTGCGCTTTTTAGTGCAAAGTGGCATTATCGCCATTCCAAAGTCTTCGCATATCAAGCGTATGGAAGAGAATATTAGTGTGTTTGATTTTGAGATCTCAAACTCAGATATGTCCTTAATTCGTATGCTCGATACGGGGCGTTCTGCATTTTGCGATCATTCTGATCCTGAGTTTGTTCAGGCTGTTGCTGATCTTAGTCATAACCATCCATAAGTTAATGCGCTATAACATTATCAGAGCATGAACTTATCAAGGAGAGGTTTTCTAGCTGCTGTTAATTGCTTTTAGCGCTACGGTCTATTAGGAATGTAACTTTGTTACTGCCTGTGTCATGTTAGGTTAAGTTGGTCGTTAGATCTTTTTACGCTTAGAGCCATGTGTGGTGGATCGTGCCACTAAACTATTTATGATCGATGTTGTTTTGAACATCATTCGGCCGTTAAAGCTTACCTTTATGATGCAATAGCGGTTTTATTAAGATAAGTGTTATTAAATCTGATATGCTCACAGCTTCAATGACTGTGGATGACATGTTTTAGGTTTTTATAAAGTGAGTTTATTTAGTAACTCGATATTCTTCATTGCTGTACGCTATACCAGAGGCACCAAGAAACAACGCTTCGCATCGTTTGTGGCTACATTGGCTACTTTAGGTATTGCCATTGGTGTATGTGCCTTGATTGTAGTTAGCTCTATCATGCAGGGTCTGCAAGAGCGCTTGAAAGAAAACATCTTGAGTGATTGTGCTCATTTGGTGGTCAAAGCACAGGTACAAGATATTCCTTACTTACTTTCGTTAAATAACGTCAATGCCTTGGTTCCTTTTGTTCAAGGCGAGTCCATGATGCAATTTGGTAGTGAAATTGCCATGGTTACATTGCAAGCTACCGACAATAACTCTTTGTACCTTTCTAAGGACTATGCACAAAAGCTTGGCATTAGTGAGCAGGATGTGGCTAATTTTGAACAAAGAGGTGTGCACTCAGGTGATGAACTTAAGAGCACTGATGAGCCTTTAACCTACACTACAGGTGAGAAGGTAATTAAGATTCCGCTTATGGAGTTTGACTCTTTAGGCTATGCCTATGGCAGCTTGTTCAATTTTGAACCAGGATCCTATCATCTAGCGGTGAACTATATGCAAGTCTCGCAGATGGGTATAGAGCTCTCTTACGATAGCAAGGTAAGACTTATCAGTACGCAAAATGCTCGCTACACTCCATTTGGCATCACCCCGGTTGCACGCAACTTTGAAGTAAGTGCGCTTATAAATAGTCTGGATAAGTCACCGGCCCCAACTGTAGTTGGCAACTATGAGGATGTCAGTCGTTTTCTGCGTCTAGGCAAGGGCGAGCAATACTACAGACTGTATTTAAGTGACCCTTTCTTAATTGAAGAGACCCTCTCCACATTAGACAAAAAATTTGCTTACACCGATTGGCGCTCGCGTTATGGCGACTTATTTAAAGCCGTGGGACTTGAGAAGATCTCTATGTCCTTAATGCTATGTCTTATTGTTGTAGTGGCAGCTTTTAATATTCTCTCATCACTGACCATGATGGTAAGTTCACGTGTTAGTGAGATCGCCATCTTGAAGACTATTGGTATGCCTAGCTCATCTATCCTTGCTATTTTTGGATTGCTTGGAATGTCATCAGGCATCATAGGATCTTTAGTTGGTGTGATTGCCGGCATTCCGCTGGCTTATAATGCGCAGGCTATTTTAAGCACTATCGGTATTAGTATTGTTCAAGGTGAATTGCCAGTGGTAGTAAACCCAATGAACATCGTAGTTATCTGTGTTTTAAGTTTAGGCGTGTCTTTGCTGTGTACTTTCTACCCATCTTATGTGGCCGCAAAAGCTGACCCTGCCTCAAACTTAGTGAATAGCTAAAACAATAAACTTAGTGAATAGCTAAAACAATAAACTTAGTGAATAGCTAAAACAATGTGCGGCAGCTCATCGTAAAGAAAGCTATGCAGGTACTTATCTTAGATAGCTATCTTGTACTAGCAAACTTCACCCTTGATTAATGTAAGTTTATAGTTACCGTAACGGACTACTAACAATGCACAAGATTTTATATAAAGGACGCGGCATAGAGCACGCTTATGACGAAGGCAAGATCAAGACAGCTGTGCTCAAAGGAGTCGATTTAGATATCGAGGCCTCAAAGATGACTGCAATTGTTGGTAAGTCTGGTTCAGGTAAGAGTACCTTGTTACATATCTTAGGTACCTTAGATACTCCAGATAAGGGCGATATCTACTTTCAGGATGTGCTCATCAATGGCCTTTCAAGCAGAGCCAAAGCACGTTTTAGAAATCGTCATTTAGGCTTTGTCTATCAGTTTCATCATCTTTTAGGTGACTTTACTGCGCTTGAAAATGTAATGCTGCCTCTGCTTATTGATAAGGTAAATCCATCCTTAGCCAAAGAAAGAGCGCAGTATCTTTTAGATCGAGTAGGTTTAGTAAGTCACATGCATCACTTGCCATCCGAGCTCTCTGGCGGTGAAAGACAGCGTGCTGCTATTGCTCGTGCTTTAGTGTACTCACCAGAGATGGTTCTTGCCGATGAGCCAACTGGTAATCTTGATGAGACTAATGCAGCTAAGGTATTTGAGCTGTTACAAGAGCTAGTGCGTGATGAAGGCTCAGCTGTAGTTATGGTTACCCATGACATGTCTTTAGCTAAGCAATGCGACACTATCTATGAAATGGCAGGCGGTGTCATTAAAGATGGCACCTTTGGCGATTCTGACAGTGAGGTTGCCTCAGTAGTTAGCAAATTAGCTCTTAGCAGAGCCGCAAAAGAAGTAAAGTTAAAAACTAAAGGCTCATAAGTAAGCAAGGTCTGTTAGATTTGTCTTTAAAGACTTAGTGCTGATAGACGAAAAGTCGTGATGGGAGCAATTAACAGCTTACCAAACGCTAAATGTAACCAAACTTGCCAAGCTAAGCTCTTAGCAAGGTAAGTCATGGTAGGCATTGAACCACCTTAAGAATGCAGGAGAAATCTGTGGCTGATAATTTAGGCATGATGCTTTCGTTACGTTTCGTTAGATCGCGTCGTAAAGGTGCCTTAACCCGTTTCATCTCTTTTGCCTCAACTTGCGGCATTGCAGTAGGTGTGTTTGCAGCTATTGTCGGCTTCTCTGCGATGAATGGCTTTGAATCTGAGCTTGAAAACCGCGTCTTATCCGTAATCCCTTCAGCACGTTTAACCGCATCTGACTCGCACTTTAAAGATGTCGAGGGTATTGAAAGTGTGCTTAAACAAGATAAGCGCATTCAATCTACAGCCCCAGCAGCAGAGGTAAGAGCCATCCTCTCAGCTAATCGTGCATTTGCCCCTTTGCTCATCACTGGTATCGATCCGCAAGCTGAAAAAGAAGTAGTTGAGATTCAGCGCTTTATCAACGTGGACATGAATTGCCTCAATCACGATGAGTTCAAGTCTATTGCCGGACATTGTTCAGTTAATACCCCAAAGGCAGATACCACTCAAGATACCACCTTGGCCAAGGTCAACAGGTCAGTAGAAACAAACACTCAGACAAATGACAGCAACAGCGCTAAGGTTAGCGATGTAGATACTAAAACGAGTATAGCTGCAGCAGGTGATAGTGCTAGTGAGCAATCTAATAGCGCTAGTGAGCAAGTTAATAGCGCTTATGACAAGATGCCACGCATTATCATTGGCTCTAGCATCGCTAAGAAGTTAGGTGTTGGTGCGGGCGATGTCGTGACCATGATGGTCATGTCTAATGTGCAACAACAGCATGATGATTTTAAGGATTTTGAAAGCTCTTTAAAGGCACCTAATCGCAACAAGGCTTTAGTGATTGGTGTGATTCATTTAGGCGGTCAGCTTGATGGATCGCTTGCCTTAATGGATCTTGATGAGTTGCTAACTATATCCAAGCTAGAAGGTCCAAATGCTATCCATATTCGCACTAGCGTACTTAAGGATACCAACCGCATTATTTACGATGCTACTTACGGCAAGATCAGCGAAAACGCGATGCTCTCAACCTGGATTAATTCACAAGGCAAGCTCTACCATGATATTCAGATGGTAAGACAGATCATGTTTATCGCCATGTTCTTAGTCTTAGCTGTAGCTTGCTTTAATATCGTCTCAAACCTCATGATGATGACCAGTGAAAAGCGCCGTGAGATTGCTATTTTGCTTACTATGGGTATGCCACGATCTCAGATCGTGCGTACTTTCTCACTGATGGGTATTATCACCGGACTTTACGGCACCTTATTTGGTCTTATCCCAGGTATCTTATTAAGCTTAAGCCTAAGTCCAATCACTTCCTCTTGGAAAGAGTGGTTTGGCTTTGATCTGCTTAATGAGGATGTCTATTTCATCAATTTCATTCCAAGCGATCTTAGTTTCATCGACGTTTTAATTGTTGCTCTAGCATCATTGCTAATGAGTTGGCTAGCCGCTATATATCCGGCCATGCGTGCCTCCCGTGTGCAGCCAGCACAGGAGTTAAATCTCTAAAATAGGGTAGTGGCAAGTGTGCTTAACAAGAGTATTGCAGCTAAGAGCGAAGCTAGATGATATCTACTCTAAGAGCGAGGCTAAAGGATATCTACTCTAAGAGTGCTGTAAAGTGGAGCAGCCTTTAAACTAAACGAGTGACTTTTGCGTTGCAGTGCATCCTGCTTTGTGGACGTTTTGTGTGCGTCCTTAAGGTGAGCTTGTGTGTTTTTTATCTCACAAAGACAAAGTCTTTGATGCAAAAGCTTGCATTTTTCAATAGCATAGTCAAAGTAGCACTGGCTTTTTTGATTGTGTTGAGTCAGTGATTGTAATGTTGAGGATTTAGCTATGCCTGTTGCATTAGTAGCTTATGCCAATGGTTCTGAGGATATGGAAGTTACCTCAGTTGCCTCCATCTTAGATCGCGGTGGTGTTAAGGTAATTCGCGCTGCAGTTACTGCAGATGGTTCAAAAGAAGTGACTCTGTCTCACGGCATGAAGGTCGTTTGCGATCAGCACATTAGTGAGTGCGTTGGTCCTTATGACATGATTGTGATCCCGGGTGGTTTAGATGGCTCAAATAACTGTGCTGCTAATGAACACCTAGTTGCACTCTTAAAGGCAAATAAGGCACAGGGCAAATACCTTGGCGCTATTTGCGCAGCTCCAGGCTTAGTTTTAGGCGCTCATGACTTAGTAGGCGAAGCAAAAGCTACTGGCTATCCTGGCTGCCATGCAAGCATCAAAAACTACACTGCAGAGGGTGTAACTATCGATGCGCAGCACTTATTAGTAACTGGTAAGGGCCCAGCTTACTCTATCGACTTTGGTTTAGCCTGCCTTAAGGTGCTTATTGGTGCTGAGCAATTTGATAAGGTTAAGCAGGGCATGCTCTACGAATAGTAGTTAACTATTCAAACAATGATCTTTTAACAAATAGGCGTGTGGCCTATTTGTTAAAACCTAAGCAAAGATCGTTGATCATGACACTAAAGACGGCTTGTATTTGCAAAAGTACAAGTCGTTTTTTGTTTTTAGCCCTGGAATGATGTGGGTTAGGCGTTGATGCTGAAGATGCTACGTGCCTAGTAACAATGCGGCGGTGTATGTTGATGCCGATGATTAGTGCAGATTTTTTCTGCTCAAAGGCCTAAGATGCTTAGCTTGCATCTAGGCTTGTGAATAACAAGCACGGGGTGCTTGAGAATGTAAATGTATGGGGCAAAGATGATGGCTCAAAGATTAAGATCCCGCTTTTTTTGCGATTTATGCTAATGCATGAGATAATTGCAAGCTTAACAACTTTTGACAAAGTGACATCTAAAAAGATGTAAGAAAGGCTCATCAAATAGCGTCTTTGGGCGCGATATGATCAGGCCTTAAAGTTTTTCATACCGCAGGCAAGTGCAGCACTAAGGGTATTTAAGCCATAGTCTTTTATGAAAATGGTTTATTACGTAAGTTGGCACTATAGCTTGGGCAGATAATTGCTGCTGATACGGTAGTCAAAGGTAGATTAACTGCCTTAAACATTTGTTTGTAATTAACACGGTTTTTTGTTCATGGATAAGCTAGTTCAGGCGAAACAAGACGGTATTGCTGCCGCTCAGGACGTCAAGAATCTTCAGGATTTGGACGCAGTACGAGTAAATTTCTTAGGCAAGAAAGGCTTGTTTGCAGAATTTATGAAGGAGCTTGCTAAGTGTGATCCTGCTGAGCGTCCACAGCGTGGTGCGGTGATTAACGAGGCTAAGCAGGAGGTTGTCGCTGCCATTGAAAAACGCCGCGCCGAACTTGAGAAGGCTGCTCTTGATGCCAAGCTTGCAGAGGAAAAGGTTGATATCACTCTGCCAGGTCGTCACCGCGATGTAGGCACTCTTCACCCAGTTACTCGCACTATCGAGCGCTTAACTGAGCTGTTTGGCTCCATGGGCTTTGAAGTTGCGCAAGGTCCAGAGATCGAAGATGATTATCACAACTTCGATGCGTTAAATCTGCCACCTCACCACCCAGCTCGTGATAGCCACGACACCTTCATGTTCCCTAACGGCCTGCTGCTCCGTTCTCAGACTTCATCTGTACAGATTCGTACTATGGAGAAGAGCGAGCCTCCTATCCGTATTATCTCCCCAGGTCGTGTATATCGTAACGACTACGACATGACCCACACCCCAATGTTCCATCAGATCGAAGGTCTGTATGTGGACAAGAATGTGTCTTTTGCAGAGCTTAAGGGCGTGTTATACGAGTTCTTACAGAAGTTCTTTGAAGAAGAGCTTGAGGTTCGTTTCCGTCCTTCATACTTCCCATTCACTGAGCCATCAGCTGAAGTTGACGTGCGCCGTAAGGGTGGCAAGTGGCTTGAGGTTTTAGGCTGCGGTATGGTTCACCCTAACGTGCTGCGCAACGTTGGTATCGATCCTGAAGTCTACAACGGCTTTGCCTTTGGTATGGGCATCGAGCGTCTGACTATGCTGCGCTACGGTGTTAAGGATCTGCGTGCTTTCTTTGAAAACGACTTACGTTTCTTAAAGCAGTTCGCTTAAGCATTCAACACGACTAGATCACAGACCAGATGTGGATGTGGTTAGTCTCCATAGCCTTTGCCAAAAGCTAAGGTTGGTACAGATTTTTTAAGGGCATAAGACATACACACAGCCAAAAACAGCGATTTAAGCTCTATAAGGCGTGAGTGATGTGTAGGCCCTATGGATTTAGTATGAAGTTCAATAAAAGCTGGGTTGATGAGTGGGTTGAGAACACCTTAAGCGCTCAGGAAATGTCAGATGCGATTACCATGGCAGGCCTTGAGGTGGATAGCACTGAGGGTGTTTGCGCTGAGTTTGATGGCGTTGTAGTTGCTGAAGTTGTTGAGTGCGTAGATCACCCAGATTCAGACCACTTACATGTAACCAAGATTGATGCAGGTACTGGCGAGTTACTGCAGATCGTTTGTGGCGCGGCTAACTGCCGTACTGGTTTAAAGGTAGCTTGCTCCAAGGTTGGCGCTCACTTACCAGGCATCACCATCAAAGAGGCTAAGCTACGTGGCGTTGAGTCTTTTGGTATGCTGTGCTCATACAAAGAGCTTGGCATGGCTGAAGAGTCTGATGGCATCATTGAGCTGCCAGCAGATGCTCCAGTAGGCACCGATTTACATGACTACTTACAGTTAAAAGATCACGTTATCGACGTTGATCTGACCACCAACCGTCCAGACTGCCTCTCAATTCGCGGTATTGCTCGTGAGGTTGGCGTATTAACTAAGTCTCCATTAAAAGAGGTTCCTTTTAACAAGGTTCCTGAGACTATTAGTGATACTTTCCCAATTGCCATTGAAGATTTTGAGGCATGCCCACGTTATGTTGGTCGTGTTATTCGTGGCGTAAATCAGAAGGCTCAAAGCCCTCTGTGGATGAAAGAAAAGCTCCGTCGTTGCGGTATTCGTGCTGTATCTCCAATCGTTGACGTTACTAACTATGTAATGCTCGAGTTAGGTCAGCCACTGCACTCATTTGATTTCAACCGCCTCACCGATGGTATCGTTGTGCGCTTTGCCAAAGCTGGTGAGAAGCTGACCGTGCTTTCTGGTGAAGAGCTTGAGCTTACCGAGAAGACCTTAATCATCGCTGATGCAAAGGGCCCACTTGCTCTTGCTGGTATCTTCGGTGGTGCAGACTCCGGTATTAACGATGAGACTGTAGATGTCTTCTTAGAGTCTGCATTCTTCTCTCCACTGGCTATCAAGGGTCGTGCACGTCACTATGGCTTAAAGACTGATGCCTCCCACCGCTTTGAGCGTGGTGTAGATCCTCAGCTGCAAGTTCGTGCTATTGAGCGTGCTACTGAGCTGTTAATTGCTATTGCTGGTGGTAGCGCAGGCCCTGTAGTTGAGTGTGCTGATGAGTCTAAGCTTGGTCTTGGCAAAGAGATCGTGTTACGTATTGCACGTTTAAACAAGATCTTAGGCTGTGAGATCCCTGTTGACGAAGTTGAGCGCATCTTAAAGGACTTAGGTTTAAACCCAGTTGCTATTGAGGGCGGCTTCAAGACTACTTCCCCATCATTCCGCTTTGACATTGAGATCGAAGAGGATCTGATTGAGGAAGTTGCACGTATTTACGGTTACAACAATATCCGTAACACTCTGCCTGTTGCCACCATGATCATGCGTGCTGACAAGGAAGAGGTCTTAGCTGAGAAGGCTTTACGCAACTGCTTAGTTCTCTCTGGTTTCCAAGAGGCTATCACTTACTCCTTCACTGATCCTAAGGTGCTCAAGGTATTCAACGACAAGGAGCCTTTAGTCTTATCCACCCCAATCTCAGTTGAGATGTCTGCAATGCGTACTACTCTGCTTGCAGGTTTAGCTGTTGTTGCTAAGTACAATGCTAACCGCCAGCAAAAGCGCGTGCGTCTTTTCGAGTTAGGTCTGCGCTACATCCAAGATAAGGCAGCTGAAAATGGTGTTGCCCAAGAGCCTATGATCGCCGGTATTGCTATTGGTGATACTGAGGTTGAGTCATGGAATAACAAGGCCCGTCACGTTGATTTCTTTGATATCAAGGGCGACGTTGAGGCACTGTTAGCTCTGACTGCTCGTGCTGATGACTTTGAGTGGAAGGTAACTGACGAGCCATTCTTACACCCAGGTCAGGGTGCAGATCTGTTCCTTGATGGTAAGAAGGTTGGTGTTGTTGGTATGCTCCACCCTCAGGCTCAAAAGGATCTTGGCTTTAAGACTCCTGTTGCTGTATTTGAGATTGAGCGTGCTGCATTAAGCCTACGTATCATCCCTCAGAGCAAGGAAATCTCCAAGTTCCCATCTGTACGTCGTGACTTTGCTTTCGTAATCGATAAGACCGTTTCAGCTTCCGCTCTGTTAAAGGAGATCAAGGCTGTTGGCGGTAACATCGTGACCGATGCTGGCATCTTCGACGTATTCGAGAGCGAGGCTTTAGGTGATAAGCGCTCTATCGCCTTAGGCGTAACCTTACATGACAACGACCACACTCTTGAGGATGCTGAAGTTGAATCTGTAGTTAACAAGATTCTCGAGGCTGTTAAGAGCAAGTTCGGTGCTGAGTTACGTCAGTAGTTATTTAGCTAAATAGCCAAGGATAGGGCTAATGGCCCTATCCGCTCTGAAGAGCAAACTTAAATCATAGTGCAAAATCATTTGATAAGCTGTTGTCTTAGCTCTAATGCGCAAATAAAGCGCAAGGCTCCTAGCGCAAGCAATCTTGCGTAGGCTTATAGTGCAGGTTATCTTGCGCGGGCTTTTACTTACGCTAGGTTAGCTTAAAGACAATCACGATGCCGCGTGGTTCGCACTATTGTGTAGCTTTACAAGTGATAAGGCTTGCATAAGTTTGATCTGTCTTGAAGAGACACAATTAAGGCCGTTACAAGAGAGCTGTTTTGGTGTATCTTGCAACGGCCTTAACTTTAATAGTTTCTTCGTCAAAGGCTGTTTTTATAAGCTCTGGCACTAAATTATCCCGCTTGAGGCGGTTAGTTCTAAGTTTTGCATTAGACTTGTTTGCTAGAGTTGATGCAAATTTTTGATAGCCATAGTTGAGCGTTTGCTAAAAAGCTATCAAAACACGCATCTTTACTAAATCTCACAGAAAGCAATTTTTTGACTTCACGTCAAAGCCGTGAGCTTAGTCAAAAAATAGTGTTTTTGTTCTGTGCTTTGTGATTTTTTGTTGCATTGGCAAGATGCGCATGGAGTGCATACAGGTAAGATATGCTCAGATTATTCTGAGTAAAGTGTTTTTTCTTAACCTGTGCTGACCCTTGTCTTAAGAGCTGTGCAATATCAATTTGAACCTGCTTTGTTAACTAAGCTGTAAGGTTTAGAACAAAAACATAGTTGGGTAAAAGTAGATAGGAGAGTCTTATGGCTGAAGAAACTGGTTTAAAGAATCTAGATGAGTCTCTATCTAAGCTTGAGAGCGTAGTAAAAGATCTTGAAGCTGGTAATCTCACTATCGATGAGGCCATTGATAAGTACTCTGAGGGTATGAAGCTAGCAGTTGATTGCCGTCGTAGTCTCAATGACATGTCAAAGAAGGTTTCACAGGTTCGTCAGAGCGCTATGCAACAGATTAACGCTCTAAACCAAGAAGAATCCGAGATGCAAAGTCAGGGCTAAGCTATTAGCTGTAAGCTTATACTAAGTATCAATCTAGCTGTATTGCAATAACGTAAAGCACTGCAGCAATGCGCTTGGTAGCTTTAGTGTAAGCATGCACACAGATTAATCTAGGCCTGATTAAAATCAAAGCCCATTAAACATATGCGGCTATTAAATACTTCAAAAGCAGTTTTAGTTTTACGCTAAAGCATGTGCTTAGGATGGAAAAGAGAGCTAAGTATGCAATTGAGTGAGTATTTCAAGCTTATTCAGCAGCGTGTGGATGAATGTCTCAAGAAGAAGTTAGATAGCATGCCTGCTGAGCCTGCTACGTTAAAAGAGGCAGTCTCTTACGCACTGTTACTTGGTGGTAAGCGTGCTCGTCCATTCTTAGTTTACGCAACTGGCAGTGCCTATGGTGCTGACATGCGTTCATTAGATTATGTTGCAGCAGCTATCGAGTGTATCCATGCTTACTCTTTAGTACATGATGATATGCCAGAGATGGACAATGACATGCTGCGTCGCGGCGAACCATCTGTGCACGCTAAGTTTGGTTCAGCAACTGCGCTTTTAGCAGGCGACACCTTACAAGCTTTAGCTTTTGAGCTGTTAACCGATTCAAAGTGCCGTCTTTCTGGTGAGGTTAAAGGTAGAATGTGCGCCTGCCTTGCTAAAGCGGCTGGTTTTGAGGGCATGTGCGGCGGTCAGGCAATTGATCTTGCATCCGAGCACTGCACCTTAAAGCAAGAAGAACTAGAGAAGCTGCATTCATTAAAGACCGGTGCTCTGATCGCTTGTGCCGTAGAGCTTGGCTTTATTGCAGGTCGATATGAGGCTGCATTCTCTCATCACAGTAACGATATGATCGCCAATGCCTTAGGTATAGTTGAGGCTCCAGAGGTTGGTCATGATCTTAAGCACTTAACTGACTATGGCCGCAAAGTAGGTCTGGCATTCCAAGTGCGTGATGATGTTCTAGATGTTACTGGTGACTCTAAGATCTTAGGAAAGAACGTAGGATCAGATGAGTTACTTGAAAAGAGCACTTATGTAACTCTACTTGGTGTTGAAAAGGCTGACGAGTACGCTCATAGCTTATGTGAAGATGCCATTAAAGATCTCGAGCGCATTAGTGTTGATACTGATTTATTAAAGCAATTTGCAAGGTTCTGCATTGAGCGTGACCACTAATTGCTAAAAGATGCAGCCATGCGCTATATAAGATCATCTCACTAGCAGCATGGATAGCTTTCCTTTTAGTTGAGGCTTAAATGCACTAGTGCTTAATGCCGCTTCTATCAGCAACAAGATACTTGCAGCTAATAGCTAAGTGTCTAGACTTTGCTAAGTGCAATCAGCTAAGTTACAGCGCTTAAATTATTTAAAGTGCGCTGAAAAATTTAGTAATTAGGCTCATGGGCCTAAAGACAAAAAAACTGCTTAAAGGATGTCACTTTTAGCAGCATATGAATATCTGTCTTATGACTTTGTCATGGCAGGCTCAAAGCTCTTAAGAGCGATGAGACTTGATGTTTTTGCCAGTAACAATAGTGGCGCATGTCATCGTAAGGATCTGTTATTTTTCTAAGTTGCATTGAGTGGCTTTAGTTAATTAAGAGGCATGCGATAACTTAGAGCTCTATTGTAAAAGGCTTGGAAATAAAGCATTACCAAGCACCTGCGTCATGTGGGCTGGGTATTAAAGATGAGGGGATTTCCTGGATATTTAGCTAAGTTTAGTAGATTTAAATCTATCTGACTTTAAATGAGATTCAGGATCTGATGATTTGTGGAAGATACTTCTACCAACACTTATGAATTGCTAGAGCGTATTCACGACTCTTGTGACGTGCGTTCCTTGCCCAAGGAATCCTTAGTTGATCTTTGTTCAGAGATCAGAGGATGCCTCATTGACACTGTGAGTAAGACAGCAGGACACTTTGCCTCTGGTCTTGGCGTAGTGGAGCTAACTGTTGCTCTACACTATGTCTACGATACTCCAAATGACAAGTTAGTTTGGGATGTTGGCCATCAAGCATATCCTCATAAGATGCTAACTGGCCATCGCGAAGAGCTAGGCACCATTCGTAAGAAGGGTGGTCTGCATGCATTTATTTGGCGTGGTGAAACCCCTCATGATCTGATTACCACCGGCCATGCATCCACCTCCATTGGTTCAGCCTTAGGTCTTGCTGTAGCAGAAAGCACTAAAGATCGTAAAGATCGTAAAAAAGTTGTCGCTGTAATTGGCGATGGTGCACTCTCAGGCGGTTGTGCCTTTGAGGCTATGAATCATGCTGGTTCTTTTGAAGATCTCGACCTTACCGTGATCTTAAATGACAATGAGATGAGTATCTCTGAGAACGTAGGTCGCTTACATCAAGGCCTGTCTCATGTGCTCTCCTCTCCTCATTACGTCAAGATGATTGAAGGTGGTAAGCGCATTTTAGAGCCGCTGCCAGCCTTACGTGATTTAGCCTTACGTGCTCAAGAGCACTTTAAAGGCATGCTCATGCCAGGTACCTTATTTGAAGAGTTCGGCTTTAACTATATTGGCCCAGTAGATGGTCATGACGTTAATAGCCTCGTGAGCATTTTGCAAAACATCCGTGATATGTCTGGCCTTACTTTCTTGCATGTAGTTACTACTAAAGGTAAGGGTTACGAGCCAGCTGAGAAAGATCCAATTTGCTATCACGGTGTACCTGTATTTGATCCAGATGAGGGTATTCAAAAAGGCGCTCCAAAAGAAGACCTTTCATACTCAGCAGGATTTGGTCGCTGGATGTGCGACAAGGCAAAAGAAGATCCTAAGCTTATGGCTGTTACACCGGCCATGCGCATTGGTTCTGGTCTAGCTAAATTTGCTGAGCTCTATCCAAAGCAATTTTTCGACGTGGCTATTGCTGAGCAGCATGCCATGGTCTTTGCCTCAGGTTTAGCAGCAGGCGGTATGCGCCCTGTAGTGAATATCTACAGCTCCTTCATGCAGCGAGCTTATGATGGCTTAATCCACGATATGGCAATTCAGAATTTACCAATCATTCTGTGCCTTGATCGCGGTGGCTTAGTTGGTGCTGACGGTCCTACACACAATGGCGCTTTTGATATTGCCTATACTCGTACCGTACCTAATTTAACCATCATGGTACCAAGCTCACGTCATGAGCAGTACACCATGTTAAACACTGCCTATGCGCTAGGCTCTCCATGTGTCATTCGTTACCCACGAGACAATGGTGAGTCTTTAATGATTAAGAAGGGCGATAGTTTTGAAGATGCTCCTATGAGCTTGGAAAAGACTATTGCAGTAGGTAGTGTTGAAATCCGCAACTTAGCTTCATCTCATGTCAATGAGCTCGTAAGAGCGCTTGATAGTGCTTCTTTTGATGGTCATGGTGCTGAGGATCAAGTTGAACATACCATTAAGCTGCTTGGCTTTGAAAGCCGTGAACAGCTTGAGCATATGCAGGTAGCTCAAAGCTCTCATGAGCAAGAACGTGTTGATGCTTTAGGCAAGCAACATAAGATCGCTCTGTTAGTCTTTGGCCCATTAGTTAACTCTCTACAGAGTGTTTGTGAAGAGCAAGATATCACTCTCATTAACATGCGCTTTGTAAAGCCGCTTAATGAAGAGCTAATTCAATACTTAAGCTCACAATACGATCTGTTGGTCACTGTAGAAGAAGCTGCTGTACTTGGTGGTGTAGGCGAGCATATTAGCTCAATCGTTGCCTCCATCTCTCAGAGCAATGCAAAAGCTCAGGTGCTCAATCTTGGTATGAGCGATTCTTTCGTTGGTGAAGGTAATCGCGGTGAGTTACTTGCAGACTTAGGCTTAGATCGTGATGGCATCATGTCATCAGTAAGAAAAGCAGCATCTGAGTTATAATGACAGTTTAGCTTGATTTTATTAACCAAGCTTTCTGCATTCAAACTAACTAAAACTTTGGTTTTGCGTTAGTTAATTAACAGGGGAGAATGACATGCCGTCTTTTGATATTGTTTCTGAACTCAAGAAAGATGAGCTGCAAAACGCAGTGGATAACGCTAATCGTGAATTACAAACACGTTATGATTTTCGCGGCGTTGAAGCATCATACGAGTTAGTAAAGGCTGACAATCTCGTTAAGCTTGAGGCTGACGAAGAGTTCCAGATTCAGCAGATGGATGATATTCTGACCCAAAAGCTCATTAAGCGCGGTATCGAAGTTGGCTGTGCTGAGTTTAAGGACATTACTCGTTCAGGTAAGAAGTCACTGCAGCAAGTACAGTTCAAAGAAGGCATTGATAAGGATCTTGGCAAGAAGATCGTTAAGCTCATCAAAGATGAGAAGATCAAGGTAGATGCCAAGATGAATGACGACACTGTACGTGTTCAAGGTAAGAAGCGCGATGATCTGCAGGCTGTAATTGCCTTAGTTAAGTCCAAGATGAGCGACTTAGGTCAGCCTCTTCAATTCCAAAATTTCCGTGACTAAGCACTAATCACTTAGTTACCACGGGCCGCCGGTCAAGCACCTGCGGCCCTTTTTATTTAGCTAAAGCAACCTCATTTATGTATGCACCATGGTAGATAAAGCTAACACCAAACACTTTTCTGAAGGTTCAGAATCTGCTTTTAGCAATCATAAGAGCGAAGAGCATGCTAATAGACAAGATAAAAGTTCATCTAGCAAGGACATGTATGATTTAGCTGCTCAGAATTTATTTAGCAAAGACGTCTATGATCCAGCTGATCAGATTATGGAGAGTGCTGCAAAGTTTCATGAGCACGCACAAACGCTCAAGAAAATAGCTGCAAACGAGCAAGATAGTGATGAGGCTGCCAAAGAGCAAGATAGTGATGAGGCTGACAAAGATTATGGCGCTTATGCATATGCAAATTTAAGTGCAGATACTGCTGATGCTACGCCACAGGATGCAACTGCTAATACTAAGTCAGACCAGATAGAAGAAAAATCGCTATTAGTACAGATTTTCTCTAAGAGAATGGGTATTTGTCTGGTGACCGGTTTTGCCTCAGGCATGCCGCTATTTGTGCTTATCAATTTGCTCTCTGCATATTTGCGTAAAGAGGGCTTAGATCTCAAGGTGATTGGCGCATTCTCCTTGATGATGGTGCCATACACTTGGAAGTTTTTGTGGGCTCCGTTCGTTGACCGCTATCAGATCTTTAGATTAGGTAGACGTAAAGACTGGATTATTCTCTCGCAGATAGTCTTGATCGGCGCTATTGCTGCTATGGGATGGTTCTCGCCAAAAGAGAATATTGGCATTATTGCAGGACTGGCGATCTTAGTGGCCTTTGCCTCTGCAACACAGGACATTGTGCTCGATGCTTACCGTCGTGAGTTCTTACCAGATGTTGAGCTTGGTTTAGGCAATGCAGTGTTTGTTAATGCCTATCGTGTTGCAGGATTAATCCCAGGCGGTGTGTCCTTGATCATGGCTGACTATGTATCATGGCAAACGGTATTTACCTTTACTGCAGCATGTTTGATTCCTTGCTTTGTCCTGTCCTTATTTTTACGTGAACAGAATGTCAGCAATGCACCGCGCACTTTAAAAGAGGCAGTAGTAGAGCCTTTTTCTGAGTTTATTAGCCGCCGTGGTGTTAAGGCTGCACTGTTTATCGTGTGCTTTGTCTTCTTGTACAAGATTGGTGATTCCATGGCTTTAGCTTTGGCAACACCTTTTTACATGGATTTAGGCTATAACCTCACCACCATAGGCATTGTGGCTAAGAATGTTGGCTTGTGGTCGACTGTAGCCGGTGGCCTTCTTGGCGGTGTGTTCATGTTAAAGCTTGGCATTAACCGCGCACTGTGGGTCTTTGGCTTTATTCAGGTAGTTACGATCTTAGGTTTTGTTCTTTTAGCCTACTTAGGTAAGAGTGGTACTCCATCAGTGTGGATGCTCTCTTTAGTGCTAGTGTGCGAGTACGGTGGCGGTGGTTTAGGTACGTCAGCTTTCGTAGCATTCTTAGCCAAAGAAACTAATCCAGCCTATACCGCAACGCAGTTAGCGCTGCTTACAAGTTTCTCGGCCATTCCTCGTACTTTCTGTAATGCAGTAACAGGCTATCTTGTAGAGGGCTTAGGTTGGCAGAATTTCTTTATCTTCTGCACCATCATTGCGATCCCTGGTATGTTGCTTTTGTTTAAGGTAGCCCCATGGTCAGCAAAGGATGAAGTCGCTAATAAGGCATAAAGTTCACAACATACGACACCCTCCATAGTGGAGCCACAAAGGGAACACATCCCACTTCACTTGCCATGCCTGTATGTGTGGCAAGCAATTGCTACGGGAGTTCACTAGAAAGTGCGTCAGGTTAGTTAGATCTCATATTGCGCTGCAGCATGTTAGCTTGATCTCTTCTGGCTGAGCTGCAAGGTGGTTTGATCTCTTGTCACGCTGCAGCAAGGTAGTTTGATCTCTTCTGGCGGGGCTGCAAGGTGGTTTGATCTCTTTAGGCAGTGCAGTAGGTTAGTTTTGTGATTATTGCGGTGTGGTGATCTTAGATAGCGTGTTGTGATCTTAAAAACTTGTATGGCAGTTTGGCAAATAATTCATAATTGTGACATGGGCAAGGGTTAAATTGGTGTGGTCAAGCTTGTATGCAAGTTAGTCTATTTGTGTAAGTTTAACCGTGTATTTTGAGTGTATTTGAACCATAGTAAGGCATAAGGACTTTCCAAATGGTGCGCATAAGAGTCAAGTTTGTAAAGGTCATCAAACATTATGTTGTTAATGTGATATCGATCGGTTTAGAACTTACAAAAGCGCATGAATCTAACGTTCTTAAACAAAGTGTAGCTTGCTTGTCATAAGACATTGGTATACAGGTAAGCTAATGCTTACCCCTATCTTCATTTTTAACTTTGCTTTAATCACGCCGTTTGGGAGTTGTTTAGTCTCACAAGCTACGAGTAATTTGCCATATGCATGCGTGTCATAGTTTTTTCTAGCTTTGTCACAATAGCCGCATAACGTGGCAGTTACGGGGGATAACGAGTACTTTTTGTGTTAAAATTTGAGACTTGATGCCTGCCTCTGATTTAGGGTTGCGGGTACCTTTGACACTCATATTTTCGAACGCTAGCTGAGGCGTAAACGCAAAATTAGCGCTCATTCAATGCTTTGAAATTCTCTTTGCAAGTGTATCTAGGCTTTGCAAGTAATAGTTTTATCAGCCCATTTGTGGTTGTCTAACTTATCAAATGCAGTGTAGATACTCTTTAGGGTCATATTTTTCCCAATCAGACTGTCGCATTGATAGTCTGAGTGCTGTCAACTGAAGTTGAACACCATCTGTGTGTTGCACATCGCTAAAAGCGCGGAGCACAACAGCGTGCCGATGAGGATAGTAGGCTAAACCCACGATCCTGCATCATGGCACTAAACAGATAGTGATCTCTCTTGGGACGGTAATCGGATGAAGAGAGAACTTCAGCTTGTGACAGCGAACCGTTTTCTTTGGGTGTAATGGTACTCAAGCTCAATTAAAGGTTTTGTGTCCTTGCTTGTGTCATTAGACTCTAGCAAGTCACGATGGCTTTGATATCAAAGTCGAGGATTCGAGCTTAAAAACAGTCTGTTTTAAGTAGGTCTGAGACGTTAGAGGTCAGTCTGAAGTACGTGGAGCATAGCTCCGAGTAAGTTTTGTATTGGAACCGCCTATGATTAACATCAAAAAAGGATTGGATCTGCCTTTAAGCGGCCAGCCTGAGCAGTCAATAGGTGCATGTCCTGAGGTTAAGCATACAGCTTTACTAGGCTGTGATTACCCTGGTCTGCGTCCTTCAATGTCTGTTGAAGTTGGTTCAGCTGTTAAAAAGGGTCAGGTACTGTTCGAGGACAAGAAAAATCCAGGAACACGTTTTACCGCACCTGCTTCCGGTACTGTTGTAGCAGTTAACCGTGGCGAGCGCAGAGCCTTCCAGTCAGTCGTTATCGAGATCGATGAGTCTGTTAAGGGTGTGGAGTTTAAGAAGACTCCTGCTGACAAGCTTTCTGACCTTACCGTTGAAGACGTTAAGAGCCAGTTAATCGAATCAGGTGCATGGACTGCATTCCGTACCCGTCCTTTTGACAAGGTACCTCGCGTAGACTCAATTCCTCACTCAATTTTCGTAACTGCAATGGATACCAATCCATTAGCTCCTTGCGCAAATGTAGTGATCGCTGAGCAAGCAGAAGCATTCAAGAATGGTTTAACTGTGTTAAGCCGCATTGGTGTTACTGTTTTCGTCTGCCACGGCGACAAGTCCATCCCAATGGTGAGTGCTCCTAACATCAAGGAAGAGATCTTCGTAGGTCCTCATCCTGCTGGTTTACCAGGCACCCACATCCACTTCCTCGATCCAGTTTCCGAGAGCAAGACTGTTTGGCACATTGGCTACCAGGACGTTATCGCAATTGGTCACCTCTTTGTAGAGGGTGAGGTTTACAACAAGCGCGTTATCTCCATCGCTGGTCCAAATGCCAAGGAGCCACGTCTTGTTCGTACCATCGTTGGTGCTTCAGTTGCTGAACTGACCGCTAACGAGGTTATCCCATCTGAGATGGGCGTTCGTGTAATCTCTGGCTCAGTTCTGTGGGGCTACACCTCAGTAGGTGCTTTTGCTTACTTAGGCCGTTACCACCAGCAGATCTCTATTTTAGAGGAAGGCAGAGCAAACGACTTCATCATGAAGAGCTGGCTCGGTGCAGGCTTTAAGCGTCACACTGTAACTAACGCTTACATCTCTTCATTCATCAAGCCATCTGAGTACATAATCAATACCGCCGTTAATGGTGGTTCACGTACCATGGTTCCTATCGGCACCTATGAGAAGGTATTCCCATTAGATATGGAGCCTACCATGCTCATGCGTGCTATTGAGATTAACGACGTTGACCAGGCTAAGATGTTAGGCTGCTTAGAGCTTGCTGAAGAAGACGTAGCTTTATGTACCTATGTATGCCCTGGCAAGAATGACTATGGTCAGTACTTACGTCGTAGCCTCACCAAGATCGAGCTGGAGGGTTAAAACGTGTTGTTAGGACTCTTTAAGAAACTGGAGCCTATGTTCGAGAAGGGCGGCGTCTTTGAGAAGCTGTACCCTCTGTTCGAAGGCGCTTATACCTTCCTTTACACCAATGGTAAGGTAACCACTGGCAATACTCACGTGCGCGATTACATCGATTTAAAGCGCATCATGATTATTGTTTTCGTTGCAGCACTTCCTGCAATGTTCTGGGGCTGGTTCAACGTTGGTAGCCAGACCGTGATGGCTTTAGCCACAATGCCTAATGGCGCTGAAATCGCTGCTACTTCTTATGCACTTTTCAGCAACGACTACCACTTTGCTTTAGTGCAGATGTTAGGCGGTTCATTAGGTGCTGACGCTGGCGTATGCAGCAAGCTCTTAATCGGTGCTGTTTACTTCCTCCCAATCTACCTCGTTACTTTCGCTGTAGGTGCTTTCTGGGAAGTTTTATTCTGCATCGTTCGTCGCCACGAGATTAACGAAGGCTTCTTCGTTACCTCCATGCTCTACGCCCTCATCGTTCCTCCAACACTTCCACTGTGGCAGGCTGCCTTAGGTATTTCCTTCGGTGTTGTTATTGCCAAGGAAGTATTCGGTGGTACTGGTCGTAACTTCATGAACCCAGCTTTAGCTGGTCGTGCTTTCTTATTCTTCGCATACCCTGCATCAATGTCCGGCACCAACTGCTGGGTACCAGTTGATGGCTTCTCAGGCGCTACCCCACTTGCTCAGTGGGCAGAAGGCGGTGAGGCAGCTCTTGTCAACTTCGCAGGCGAGAAGATCACCTGGATGGACGCTTTCTTAGGTAACATCCCAGGCTCTATCGGCGAAGGCTCTACCTTAATGATCTTATTAGGTGCTGCAGTAATCATTGCTTTAGGTATCGCTTCATGGCGTATCATGGCCGGTATTGTTGTAGGCGCATTCATCTGCTCCTCATTATTCAATGCTATCGGCTCTGAGACCAACATGATGTTCTCCATGACCTTCATTTGGCACTTAGTATTAGGTGGTTTTGCATTCGGTGCTGTCTTTATGGCTACCGATCCAGTGTCTTCTTCATTCACTACTGGTGGTAAGTGGGCATTCGGTATCTTAATCGGTGTTATGGTCGTTATGATTCGTACCGTAAACCCTGCTTACCCAGAAGGTATGATGCTTGCCATTCTGTTTGCTAACTGCTGGGCACCACTGTTCGACTACTTAGCAACCAACCGCAACATCAAGAGGAGACTTGCCCGTGCTTAAGCTCAATAAAGACTCCGTATTCGGCACTTTCGTTGTTATCATCGCATTCTGCTTAGTATGCTCTGTGGTGGTATCAAGTGCTGTGGTTGCCTTAGGACCATTCCAGCAGGCAGCTATTGCTAACGATCGTCAGATCAACATTCTGCGTGTTTCTGGCTTTGAGGTTGAAGGCTCTGTTGCTAAGACCTATGCAAAGCACATTGAGGCTCGTTTAGTTGATCTCGAGACTGGTAAGTATGTTGAGGACAGCGCTATCGCTCCTTCTGACTTCAACTTCCAGTCATTAGCAAAGAACCCAGACTTCAATGTTGCAATTCCTGCAGAAGAGGACGTTGCTAACATTCGTACTCGTACTAAGTTAATGCCAATCTACCTTTCTAAGGATGAGAACGGCAATACCGTACGTTACATTCTTCCTTTCTATGGCATGGCTCTGTGGTCAACTGTTTACGGTTACGTAGCACTTGATCCGGATGGCAACACCATTAAGGCTGTTACTTTCTACAGCCACGGTGAAACCCCAGGCTTAGGTGGTGAAATCGATAACCCACGTTGGCAGGCTTTATGGCTTGACAAGAAGCTCACCCGTGAGGATGGCTCCCGTGGTTTCAACATCACCAAGACCCCTGACCACAATGGTGAAGGCAAGGATTATGACGTTGACAGCCTCTCTGGTGCTACCTTAACCGCTCGCGGTGTAGATAACGCAGCCAACTACTGGTTCGAAAACGCATACAAGGCTTTCCTTGAGAACTTACGCAAGGGAGAAATGTAAAAATGTCTGATGCAGCAAAGGCTCCATCTTGGAAAGAGGTACTGCTCGATCCGCTCATCGCCAATAACCCGGTGATGATTCAGATTCTGGGTATCTGCTCTTCCTTAGCTGTTACTTCTTCCATGAAGACAGCATTCGTTATGGGTGTGTCCGTAGTTTGCGTTTGTGCTATTGCAAACACCTGCGTGTCTGTTACTCGTAACTATATTCCTAGCTCTGTGCGTATTATCGCTCAGATGACCATTATTGCCTCTCTGGTAATCCTGGTTGACCAGATCCTTAAGGCTTTTGCCTATGACCTGTCCAAGCAGTTATCAGTTTACGTAGGTCTGATCATTACCAACTGTATCGTTATGGGTCGTACTGAGGGCTTTGCTCTGAAGTATCCTCCATTACCTTCTTTATTAGACGGTATTGGTAACGGCTTAGGCTATATGCTCGTTTTATGCATTATCGCCACTGTTCGTGAGATCTTCGGTTCAGGCTCTTGGTTCGGTATTACCTTATTCGAAACCGTTAACAACGGTGGTTGGTATGTACCATGTGGCTTGCTCGTAATGCCACCTTGCGGCTTCTTCTTAGTTGGCCTGTTAATTTGGCTGACCAAGACCTTCCGTAAGGATCTGGTTGAGCAACCTGAGTATGACACCCATAAGCAGGATTACTAATCATGGTTGAACATTACCTTTCTCTTTTAGTAAAGAGTATCTTCATCGAGAACATGGCTCTGGCCTTCTTCTTAGGTATGTGTACTTTCTTGGCTGTGTCCAAGAAGGTTACCACCTCTGCAGGCTTAGGTGCTGCTGTTATCATGGTGCAGATGCTGGCTGTTCCAGTAAACAACCTGGTTAATGCTTACATCTTAAAGCCTGATGCTTTAGTTGTTGGTCTTGACCTTTCCTTCTTAAGCTTCATCACCTACATTGGTGTTATCGCAGCTTTAGTACAAGTACTCGAGATGTTCCTCGACAAGTTTGTACCTTCTCTTTACAGCGCCTTAGGTATTTTCTTACCTCTGATCACTGTAAACTGCGTTATCTTTGCAGGTGTTTCCTTCATGGTTCAGCGTGAGTACAACTTCACTGAGTCTGTAGTATATGCATTCGGTTCCGGTACCTCTTGGGCCATGGCACTGGTGCTCTTATCTGCAATTCGTGAGCGCTTAAAGTACTCTAACGCTCCTGATGGTATGCGTGGCTTGGGTCTGGTATTCATCACCTCTGGTCTGATGGCTATCGGCTTCATGTCATTCTCAGGCATTTCGCTCTAAGGGGGATACATGTTTACAATCGTATCGGGCGTTTTTATGTTCGTGGTTGTAGTTGCTATTCTCGTAGCACTCATCCTCGTAGCAAAGCGCTTCTTAGTGAACTCCGGTGACATCACCATTGGTGTTAACGGTGATCCATCTTTAGGCTTCAAGTGTCCTGCTGGTACCAAGCTGTTAAACGACTTATCCGACAAGGGTATCTTCGTTTCTTCAGCTTGCGGTGGCCGTGGTGCTTGCGGTCAGTGTAAGGTCAAGGTCGTTAAAGGCGGCGGTGACGTATTACCTATCGAGTATTCTCACTTCACTAAGCGTGAGATCCGTGAAGGCTGGCGTTTAGCTTGTCAGGTTACTGTTAAGGGTGACTGCGAGTTAGAGCTGCCTGCAGAGATCTTCGGCGTTAAGAAGTGGGAGTGTGAAGTTATCTCTAACGATAACGTAGCAACCTTTATTAAGGAGTTCCGTCTGAAGGTTCCTGAGGGCGAGGAAGTTCCATTCCGCGCTGGTGGTTACATTCAGATTGAAGCCCCTGCACACACTGTTTACTACAAGGATTTTGATATCCCAGAGCAGTACCGTGCAGATTGGGAGCACTTTGGCTTATTTGACCTGGTTTCAAAGGTTGACGAGCCTTCTATCCGTGCTTACTCCATGGCTAACTATCCTGACGAGAAGGGTCTCATTATGCTTAACGTGCGTATTGCTACCCCACCTCTCCGTCAGCTTAAGGAACTGCCACCTGGCATCATGTCTTCATACATTTGGAGCTTAAAGCCTGGTGATAAGGTTACTATCTCTGGTCCATTCGGTGAGTTCTTCGCTCGTGAGACCGACAATGAGATGGTATTCATCGGTGGTGGTGCCGGTATGGCCCCAATGCGTTCACACATCTTTGACCAGCTCAAGCGTCTTAACTCTAAGCGTCGCATTTCTTTCTGGTACGGTGCTCGTTCCATGAAGGAAGCTTTCTACGTAGACGAGTTCGATCAGCTGGCAAAGGAACATCCAAACTTCACCTGGCACTTAGCTTTATCTGAGCCTCTGCCAGAGGATAACTGGACTGGCTTAACTGGCTTTATTCACAATGTTCTCTATGAGAACTACTTAAAGAACCACAAGAGCCCTGAGGACTGTGAGTTCTACATGTGCGGCCCTCCAATGATGACCAAGTCTTGCGTAGACATGCTTCACTCATTAGGCGTTGAAGACGAGAACATCCTGTTCGATAACTTCGGCGGTTAATAACGCACTGTTAGCTTGATAGCTAACGATTAAAAAAAAGGCCCAGATGCATTTGCACTGGGCCTTTTTTTATCCACACAATTAGATGTAAATTGCCTCACAAATCTAGATTTGATAAGGGATTTAAGCAAAAAAAAGCTTGCCTCAAATGGGCCTAACGACAGCAATTAGTAGTACAATAACTAGTATGTCAGAGGGTGATTTTTCCCTCGTTACACACGCTGTCACAGGAGCATTTTATGTTAGCTACTTCCCTCGAGCTTGCTACTAAGTACAACTACCTTGAAGAGAAATTTGCCAAGAGCATCGAGTGGCTCAAGAACAACGACGCTACCAAGCTCGAGAACGGCCGTTACGACATTTGCGAGGGGGCTTTTGCTCTCGTTCAGCGTTACACCACCGTTCCTTTTGAGGCAATCCGCTTCGAGGCTCACAACGACTACTTCGACATTCAGTACTTAGCTCAGGGTGTTGAGTCTTTCAACGTATGCATGCGCAGCGACCTTCAGGTTACTGAAGAAGATCCAGCAAACGACATGGTCTACCTCTCAACTCCAGAGAAGTACACTTCTGTTACTTTACAGAAAGGCCAGTTCGCTATTGTTCCTCCTGAGGAGGCTCACCAGCCACGTATCGCTTACCAGGGCCAGCCTGTTGACGTGGTTAAGGTAGTGGTTAAGGTTGCTGTTAAGTAATTTTTGACTAATACATCCAACAATTAGCTAAAAGAAAATAACTTATCTTGCATAAGTTCACTGCCTAACAAGGCCTTAATAATTAGTTAGATTGTGGATGTTTCGGTGTGTGGAATTAAAAAGGCGCTATCTAATGGGATGCGCCTTTTTTCTTGGCCACAGCAAAGTTACAAAAGGCAACAAAAAAGGCGCATCCACTTGGATAGCGCCTTTTGCTTGGGTATAAATTAAATGCTGCAGATGATTACATCAGGCCACGGCGTTGCTTGAAGTGGTAGAAGCCACCGAGCATACCAGCATCATTACGCAGCTTGGCAAACTCGATACGAGTAGCGCGGAATACGATCTCACGGAGCTTCTCTTTAAGTGCAGCCTCAATGCGTGGACGTAAGTAGTCTTCACGAGCCATGATGCCACCGCCTAAGATTACGGCCTGTGGGTTTTGTACGGAAACTACATTGGTAATACCATCAGTTAAGTGCTCGATAAGCTCATCGATAGCCTTGATGGCAACTTCATCACCAGATTCAGCCTCGTTGAAGATACGAATACCATTAACCTGATCAACACTTTCACCACGAAGCTGAGCGTAGTACTTAACTAAATAAGTAGTAGAGGCTAGGGAGTGTAACATGCCGCCTGGAACGCGCATGTAAGCAATTTCGCCAGCACTATTTGAAGCACCAGAAATTAGCTTACCATTGCAGATCATAGCGCCACCGATAGAGGTGCCAATGGTCATGCAAAATACGCTATGGCAGCCGCGACCGGCACCTAACCACATCTCGCCTAAAGCAGCGCAGTTAACATCATTTTCAACCTCGCAAGGCAGTGAGAACTCACCAGTTACGATTTCTTTGAAGTTAACGCCAGTGTAATCAGGGATAGCATCAGGCAGAGCATAAACAAGCTTACCTTGATCAGGGTCGACCATACCAGCTGTTGAGATACTTACACCCTTAATCTGAGCGCCATACTTTTCTAAAGCAGCAGCGGTAATCTTCTTTACTTTGCTGACAATGCCAGGACCACCAAACTTGCTTAAATCAATCTCGGTGCCACTTTGTTTAGCTGCCTCGAGCTGAGCCTCAGTTGGCTTTGCCTCAGTAGGCATTTCATTACGCTCAAGTAAAGTACCATCGAGGGTGGCAACGCCGCTCTTAATTGCTGTGCCGCCAATATCAATGAGCACATAGAGATCCTGTTGCATGAGTATTTCCTGTCTGAGTTTTAACTTATGTACCAACAAAAAAAGCAGGGCGAGGCCCTGCTTTTTAGGTTTTTTAACGGAGCCTGTGAGATTTGAGGCTTATTTAATGAGCCTCAAATCATGCTCAGTTTTGATCTTAAAGATTAGTTCTTAGCAGTTAAGTAGGTTGAACCTTCTGGAGCAACGAACTCTTTGCCAGTAGCCTTGGCCTGAATTACAGATACGATGATACCAACGATTAAGGTAACAGCCATGGCGATGAAAGCGTACATCCAGAATGAGATTGAAGGTACGTTGTACTTGCAGTAGAACACGATAGCGGTTGCTGCAACGAAGCCGATGAAAGCACCTAAAGCAGTGGTCTTGCGGGTGAAAGCGCCTAATACGAATACACCAGCTAATGCACCTAAGGCCTGACCTAAGAATGAGTTGAAGAGCTCATAAGCGGACTTCACATCAAGACGTGCTAAGTACATAGCAACTAAGATTGCGAAGATACCGATTGCCAGAGAGATGTACTGAGCAATCTTGGTCTGACGCTCGTAGGACATGTTAGGGGTAATCTTAGTCTGAATGTCCATAACCCAAGAGGTAGCAACAGAGTTAATACCAGTTGAAAGGGTTGACTGTGAAGCGGCATACAGAGCAGCTAAGATGATACCAGTGATACCTACTGGGAGCTCATAGGTTAAGAAGTAAGCGAATACCTTATCCTGTGAGTGACGGAACAGATCGGTGATCTCTTCTGGGTTCTGGTTGTAGTAGAGGTAAAGAGCGGTACCAACCATGTAGAATACAGATGCGCAGAAGATAGAGAGAATACCGTTACCGATAGTCATCTTGTTGAGCTGCTTAACATCGGTAGTAGTGGTGAAACGCTGTACAACGTCCTGTGAAGAAACGTATGAACAGAAGGTTGATAAACCACCACCAACTAAGGTTACGAGTACTGAGGTACCTAAGAGGTTTGACCAGTCAACCCACTTCTCACCGTCAGCTAAGAAACGACCACCAGTGGTTAAGGAAGCAGTTACGTCTGCAATGCCGTTGTCTAACTTGTAGATGATGTAGAAGAGAGTGAGG
The DNA here is from genome assembly GCF_000482845.1 of Anaerobiospirillum succiniciproducens DSM 6400. Lineage (GTDB taxonomy): Bacteria > Pseudomonadota > Gammaproteobacteria > Enterobacterales > Succinivibrionaceae > Anaerobiospirillum > Anaerobiospirillum succiniciproducens. The sequence goes on along the minus strand of NZ_AXWV01000012.1, from coordinate 17,114 downwards.
GTAATACCACCGATTAAGATAACGCCCTGGATGAAGTCAGTCCATAAAACTGCCTTAAGACCACCAGTGTATGAGTACACAATAGCGATAGCACCCATAGCGATAATCAGAACATCAACGTTGATGTCAGTTAAGCTTGCTAATGCAACGCATGGTAAGTACATAACGATGGACATACGGCCTAACTGGAAGAGAACGAACATCACAGCACCTAATACGCGCAGAGCTGGTGACTGGAAGCGGATCTCTAAATAGTGGTAAGCAGTATCGATGTCTAACTTAGCGTAAACAGGGAGGAAGAAGCGGATGGTCAGAGGGATAGCGATGATCATACCCAGCTGAGCGAACCACAGCATCCAAGTACCGCCGTAGGAGTTACCTGCTAAGGCTAAGAAGGAAATTGGGGAAAGTAAGGTTGCGAAGATGGATACGCAGGTTACCCACCAAGGTACTGAGCCGTCACCCTTAAAGAATTCCTTGCCTTTCATCTCTTTCTTAGAGAAGTAGATACCAGCGAGTAACACGCCAATCATATAGACGACGAGCACGGTGGTATCAATCCAGGTAAAACCGTGAAGCTCTTCTAACATAAACAAAACCTCAAATAATCTTCCAAGAAGACACTGATTATTCTAGAGCATGGAGGGAACTAGAGAGGCTTTGTGCTTCCCAATGTCCCTTTTAACATGAATTGAAAATAAAAAAATCACAGACACAAAGGTGCTCCCCAAGTTCCTCAGTTTTATCTCATCTATAGTGCTAAGAGCACTATCATTTGCTAAAACGGAATCTTAAGGAGCTTTGGTGTGTGTGGTTCGGAATGCGTAATACCAACTTCATGGTAGGGTAGCCCCGTATGATTTGGTACTGTTCAAAAGAATAGTAGTGGTATTACACATGCGCTGTAGCTTGCGCTGCAGCTTTAAATCTGGAGCATTTAAGCTCTTAGGGAGTGTTAATCACTCATAGCATCAGACGTGCAACAATCAATGCTGTCGTATCTGATACAGTGTTTAATGGCCAAAATTGAGCCATTAAAATGGGGCAGGAAAGAAAGCTTATGTTAGCTATCCGAAGCTACCCCATCATGGCAATAGACTTGCCTGCGCTTACTCTTTTATTCGCTTAGAAATACTTGTGGTAGATTTCCTTAGCGCGAGCAATCATCTCATCAGAGTAGTCGCCCATTGGCTTGCGGCAGTAGCCAGCCTCAACACCAGCCTCCTGGAGACCAATCTTTAAGGTGCCGTATAAGCCGTTAGCTAATACGTCAGAGATGAAGTCGTTGGTTACGTGCTGAACTTCTAAAGCCTTAGCGATGTTGCCAGAACGTGCGGACTCGAAGATCTCACGAGCACGTACGCCGTTTAAGTTGAAGGTAGAACCGATAGCACCGTCAACACCTAAAACAGTAGCAGGTAACATCATCTCGTCGAAGCCAGCGAAGAGAACCTTGTCTGGGAATGCCTTGCGGAAACGCTCTAATAAGTAGAAGTCGCCAGCGGTGAACTTAACACCGGTGATCTTCTCGTTCTCGAAGAGCTCCTTGAACTGATCTACAGAGATGTTTACACCAGTTAAGAAAGGAATGAAGTAAACAACCATCTGATTGTCAACATCCTTGGTAATGGTGTTGTAGTAGTCCTTGATCTCGTTGAAAGAGAACTTGTAGTAGAAAGGAGTTACGGCAGATAAAGAGTCGTAGCCTAAGTCGGTAGCCAGCTTAGCGAGCTCAACAGACTCCTTAATGTTTAAAGAGCCAACCTGAGCGATTAACTGGCACTGATCCTTGGCCTCGTCCTTAACGATCTTGAAGATCTGCTCTTTCTCAGCGGTGCTCAGTAAGAAGTTCTCACCAGTAGAACCGCCAACATATAAACCGTCAACCTTGCAAACGTCGATGTTGTGACGAACTAACTGACGAATGCCCTTCTCGTTGATGTCGCCGTTCTTGTCGAAAGAGGTTAAGAGAGCAGAGTAGATACCGCCAATCTTCTTGAATGCCATTTTAGATTCTCCGAATGTTAAATTCTTGTGTAAGCCTGCTCTGAGAGCCACTTACAGCAGAAACTGGATAAATTCGCGCTTAGGCCTTCACATTATCTTGTTGCTAGCTTATCTAGCTAAACGGCCTTGGGCGCGTAAGTGTAGTTCGTTTTAGCCTGCAGGAAGTGCATCGATGAACCACTTGCCAACAACCTGTGGGCGAGTGATAGCTGAACCAACGATAGCGCCGTAAGCACCAACTTCGTAAGCTCTGCGCAGGTCATCTGGAGTATTGATACGACCTTCTGCAAAAACTGGAATCTTAGTATCAGCAACTAAGCGAGCAACCAGGCCTAAATCTGGGCCGACTAACTTAGGAGTGTATGGGGTGTAGCCTGAGAGAGTAGTTGAGATAGCGTCAAAGCCAATCTTCTCTGCGTTGATACCCTCTTCGTAGCTGGAGATGTCAGCAAGGCTTAATGCGCCGCCGTCACGAATCATCTTAACGAGATCTTCAAGCTTCTCGTCGTGTGGGCGCTTACGTAAAGTTGCGTCTAAAGCGATAACCTCACAGCCGATGTCTAACAGAGCTTGAACTTCGTCCTTAGTTGGGGTGATGTAAATATCTGAATCGTCGTAGTTCTGCTTGATTAAGCCGATAACTGGAAGACCGGTAACTTTCTTAATCTCAACAATGTCATCTACTGACTGGCATCTGATGGCAACAGCTCCGACCTGCTTTGCAGCAAGAGCCATACGACCCATGATGAATGGGCTGTGCAGAGGCTCGTCTGGTAAAGCTTGACAAGAAATGATGAGTTTGTTCTTGAATTGTTCGAAAAGCATGATTAAACCTCAGATTTCTAGCGTACTGACATTCGCTTTAAGTACGCAAAGGACCTTCGCTTTAAGTCCTTGATATGTAGTCTTAACTGTCACTGCCAGCGCTCAAAGTAAACAAGAATGGATTTCCATGTACTTGCACTAAAAGCTCAGCTGCTTCAGTGTCTTTGAACAGTTAAAAAGATGTTCACTAGGGGATCGGTGTATCTTTGCGATACGGGTGAACATGTTTTTAACCACTCTAAGCCCTGCAGGATTGCTCCTGCAGGTTAAAGCGATATCTAAATTACTAAGCTTTAAACATCGCTTTGGTGTGTTGTGTTTATCCCTAAAAAAGGAGAAGTAGTCTTCTGAAGTAATCTTAGAAGGTGTACTGGATACCAGCACGTACACGGAGCTGACGGTCGTCAGTCTTGCCAGATACAGCCATATCACCGAACTCGATGTATGGATTCCACTGACCCATACGGTAGTTCATAGCTAAGTTCTGCTCATAGTTGTTCCAGTCGTTGTCGAACATAGGGTCACGACCATTGTTCTTATCGCTTGAAGCAGCCTTCATGTAGGTGTAGTTGTAGTTGATGCCGAAGTTGCCATGGTTGTAGCCAACCCATGCATCAATACGGTAGGTGTGGAAATCACCTTTGGTGTTGTCGTTACGTGCATAGTCGTAACGTGGACGAACAGCAAACCATAAACCGAAGTCAGTGTTGTACTGTAAACGAACATATGGCTTGTAAGCGGTCTGGTTGCTTACAGTCTCAGTGATGATACCTGGAGTGATGGTAAAGCCAGTGCCAGCAACCTTGTAGCCCCACCATAAGGACATTTCAGTAGCGTTAGCTACGAAGTCGCCCCACTGACCATCTTTGTACTCTGAGTCTTTTTGGTTTGGACGATCAGTGCCAGACTTGAATGAAGAATCAACGTAGAAACCAACGCCGTTATCGAAAGCACCGATTAAGCAGATACGATCGAAGTTCTCGGAGTACTCGCTACGGAGCTCATGACGGTAGTCGATGGTGAACTTTGCAGCAGAAGCAGTGTTAGCAACAGTAACAGCGGCTAAGGCAAAACCTAAACCTAAAGCAATTTTAGATAAGCGCATATTAAGTCCTAAACGTTTAAGGATTAAGTCAGGCTCTAAACAGAAAAATGAGCCTGACTTTGGCGAGCTTTACAGCTCATTAAAGAAAACAGAATTATTCGGTAACTACCTTGCCGTCCTTTACGGATACGGTAATAACATCAGAGGTAGCAACACCACCGGAGGTCTCACCACCGATTAAGATGATTTCGTCGCCGTTCTGAATGGTTACGCCGTAAGCTAATGGAGTAGCTAAATCGCCTGCATAGCTCCACTTGCCGTCAGCAAAGGTGTAGATGTCGTCACGCCAAGTCTTGGTGCAGCCTTCGTGAGAGAAGTACTTGCCCTTAGCGTAGTTCTCAGTTGCGCCTGGGAAGTTAGCGCCACCAACAACAACTAAAGTACCGTTGGAGTAACCAGCAAATGCACCAGCAACACCCTCTTGAACCTTGTCACCAGCAGCTGGAACTAAGTCAGGGGCTCTTTCAGCCTTCATGGTGCGGCCGTCTAAGGTGAACTTGGTGTTGTTTGCAGTACGTAAGCCAGGCTTCTTCTCACCGGATACAACCATTACGCTCTTGTCCTTAGGATCAACAGCTACTGCAGAACCTGCGGTACCAAAGCTTGGCAGATCGCCTAATACGTACCACTGATTCTCAGCTGGGTTGTACTGTAAAACGGTGTTGTTGAAGAGGTAGTCCTCAACTGGCTTGCTGATGTAATCCTTGTTAACCTTAGCGTTAAGAGCAGGATCCTTAGCAGCAACTGACAGGTCATAGAAGAAACCGTCGAAGATTTCCTTGTTTACGGAACCAACAACTAAAGCAGTCTTGCCGTCGTTAGTTACAACAGTGTGGCCAGTCAGACCGATTGGGGAACGGGTTAATACCTTGGTCCAGGTGTTCTTCTTTGGATCGTATTCAAAAACTTCGTTTGATACTGAGGTAAGGTCAGACTTGATCTTACCTACACCACCGAGCACGTAGATCTTTCCGTTTAAAGCAACGGCTTGAGCCTGATCACGAGCAGCCTCTGGGAACTTAGCGATAGCTTCCCACTTAGGTGACTTAGCCTTGGTGTCGAGCTTGAACCAGTCCTGACCAGCAGTACCTAAACCAATGTAGATAACGCCATCGTTCATTGCGCCAGCGCCAGACTTGAATGGAACTGGGGTGTCAGGAAGAGCAGCTGCGAAAGCTGAAGAGGAAACCATGGTACCTAATGCTGCAGCAACAGCTAATTGCTTCAAATTAAAAGACATAAACAATAACTCCTAAAGAATTTTTTGACTCCGACTAAGCTTTCCTCAGTATCTTGCACATTGACCAGAAGTTTGGGATAGATAAGTGGGCTTTGTGTAAGCTACGTCAAAAGTACTCATGTGGAGTAAAATTTCACATTCAATGATAAACAAAGAATTTTTTTTCACAAATGGATCTTCATGAAATTGAGATCTACATCACGCAGTGAAAAATATTCGCATATATATGCTATTTGGATCAGAGTTTTACACAAAACTTGTACGCCGCCGACTAAAGACTTTTGGTGGACGGCTGAGGTCTTATTTCATCTTGATTCCATAAAAAGTCTACATATCTATGTAAAGCAAGATGTTTAATTTTGTAAAGTTCACCCGTTTTTTCATAGATATGGATTGGTGAACTTTTACACGCCGAACCACACTTGTATAACAGTTGACAGAGTAACAGGCATGGATAAGGCCACTTGTCGATAACTCAAGCCAATGAAAGTACTTCCTTTACCGTATCAAAAGGCGTTTTTTATCGTTATCTTCTAATGGTTATAAGGTCAGCTTTGGGCATAATTAAAATTGTGAAGCTGCTGAAAATTTCCTCCACAATTCTGAAAATTTCCTCCACATTTATGAAAATTGCACTTTTGATTATTGAGTCGAGAAAGTTTTGTAGTTAACATGTATGTAAAGATGAAAGTTTTCTCCATATTTACAGATATGTCTTGTGTACAACTTTACATTTGTATTGCCTTAGAGCCATGTGCAAACGGTTAGTAGAAAGTGGAGTTATGTCATTCCCACTTTTGCAGTTTTGTACATGTAGATTATGGCGAAGACTTAGGATAATTCTTTCGCATCTTTATAGTAAATAGTGCTGTGTATAAATATAGACTCTAGTGCGACTTTGCTATACTGAATACGGATAGTTTGTTATCTCAAGATATTGTCTTGAGATTAAAACTGCTTTTATACAAGCTCTCGTGTTATCTGTTCAGGCCAGTTATCAACTAATGGATGATTTAACTGTTAATGCCTATATAGAGCTTGCAAGTAACAATGAGATGGGCTTAGTTAGAACTTTTATTGGTTTTTAAGATGGCTTGTCTCAGCGTAAATAAGAATTCATACACACATATAGCAAGCTTCAGCTCGTTACTCTTTATATAAGCAACGCTTTTAGCTCCTACTTGCATTTGGTCATTACAATTCTTCTTTACCATAACACTGTACTCATCCACTTATACCTTCTAAAAAGTGTGCTGTTATAAGTTAAGCCGTGGCATATTTACTAAAGTCAAATGCACTTTTTATTCATGGCTATAAGGATACTTATATACTTTTGGCACGAGCTTCTGCTCCTTTGCACATATCCATGCACAGAGCGATTTAAAGGTAGAGTTTGTTTTTTTTGATGGCAAAGGCGCTAGCTGTACTTTGCTATTTTCTATATTGCTTAAAACTCAAGATGTTACAGGATGTTTTGTGGGTGTCGTGTGAGCTTTATAAGTACAGATGTCTTATCTGTCATTGTGATTAAGTATTGGCCGCACGTACAAGTAGCTATTTGATCTTACTTCCTTTAAGACCAATAACAGTAGCTAAGTAAGAGCATTCAGCATGAAGTGAATGTGTTTGTAAAACCTATCTAAATGCATGTCATTAGATGGGGATAGCTTGATAACTAATTATTACAAGCTCAGAACATATACTTAGCTAATGTGTTGACGAATGCGTTATGAATAAGGTCAACATTATGGGCAAACTTAATATCCCTAGTTGCGTAAGTGGCAAGATCCTCATCACTTTAAGAGCCATTGAAAATGATCTGCCATTAGCATTACGACGTCTAACTGCATATATCCTCAATAGCCCAGATGAGATCATCGTAAAGAGCATTACCGAGATCGCTACTGCTGCAGAAGTAGGAGAGGCAACAGTAGTGCGTCTTGCCAAAACACTCAAATACCCTGGCTTTAAAGAGTTTCAATTAGAACTCGTCAAAGAGATCGCAGGTAAAGGTCAGCAAGAAGAAGAGCAGATTCTTGACTCTAACATTGTTGATGGCGATGACGCAGTTGTAATGGCTAAGAAACTTAAGTTAGCTATGCAGCGTTCTCTTGGTGAAAACATTCACAATATCGATGAGAAAGTACTCCATAAAGTCGCTGAGGCTGTGTTTAAAGCACGTAAAGTCTTTATCGTTGGCGTAGGTAACTCTAGTCTGAGCGCCTTATTCTTAAAGAATAAACTCTGCCGTATTGGTATTGATGCTAACTCAGAGCTCATGAGTCACTTTATGTATACATCATTAGCCATGCTAGGTCCTAGTGATGTTGTTATTGCAGTGTCTCAGCGTGGTAGCAGTTATGAGACTGTGCATGCTTTTAAAATTGCTAAGGCCACTGGTGCGCTGTGCGTAGCTGTGACTAATAATCCAGTGAGCAAGATCGTTGAGTATGCTGACTACGTAATCTTCAACGGTAACGAAGAAGGCTCATTACAAGGTGATAGTGCTGCAACTATTGCTGCTCAAATCCATGTCTGTGAGCTTTTATACTCCATCGTAGTTTCATTTGACAGAGCTAAGGCCACTAAGACTAAGCAAGTAACTCTGCAAGCATTAGCAGCTTCACTCAACAAGCTAGATTAATCAAAGACCATTCATCTTGCCAAAGCTTGCGGCGCTTTAAATACATTTAAGCTTATTTTGTTCGCGTCGCAATCTTGGCGTTAACTTGCTGTTAACTGATCCTCTCAATATTCCCACCAAAAACTCTTTATTGCTGTTAACCGCTCCTCTCAATAACTCTTTATTGCTGTTGATTGCTCCTGCCTGGCATTTCAAACAATCATTTTCGATCTATAAGTGCGCTCCAAAATGCTGCATCCAATGCGATTTTAGCGCTTATTCTGATTAAAGCATGTACTTGGTATCTTAGGTGCATGAAGCTCTGCGTATGTTGCTAAGTGACGGCTATTTGTCGTGATGCATAATGTTATGTGTACGAGATAGTCCTTCTTGTAATATGCTTAGCTAAATGAAAAGAGCGGTTAATTAAGTTGTTATGATGCGCTTACACAAGTCCTTAAATACACTTGTTCGCGGCAGATGGGCAGTCTATTTAGCAGCGCAAGTTGCACATTGTGCAGCTAGCGTTGTGACTTATAAAAAAGGCTGTGCTATTGGTGCTGCTCTTTTATCATGCGCACTGATTAGCCCTCATGCAATTGCAGCTGTGTCCGCCTGGCCTGCAAACAGCTGGGAAGCGGGACGACTTGATTATGCTCACGGTGGATCAGAAGTAGCAGCTTTTGTTAACGCTCAAGAAAAGATTCAGCTACAGGTAGTGCTGTGCTCTCAAAATCAGCCTACTCCATATCGAATGAGCGTACTTATTCCTAATACCAACAAGGCATCGGGAATAATTCCAGTAAAGTTAAATGTAGATGGCACTTCTACTAATGTGTACGCTGAGATCATCGGTAACTCCATGGAGTTTCAAGTAGGTACATCATTTTTGATTACACTACCTGATAGTCCCACCTTTACCATGAGCTTCAAAGAGGATGATGCAAAGTATCTGAGCATCCCACAAGAGTTAGTATTTCCTATGGATAGAGCCAATGTGGTTCTATCCGAGATTGCTAAATCATGTGCAATTTTAGAAGAGCAACAAAACTTCACCATAAGTCGCCCTCTCATCTCTGGCATTCTTTGGCCTCGTGGTGGCTTTAACCACAAAGATCTTCATTCTTCAGATAGCTCACTAGATAGACTAAGTCTCACTGAACAGGCCAAGAAAAACGGTCTAAACGTTATAGAGCAAAGTGATTCAGATCGCCGCTGGGTAGATCCTAATTGGAATCCTGATATTGTTCCTAGCGCCCCAGATGTTAAGGCACGCTATATCGATGTAGACAGTGTGTGCCTCAAGCATCCACATTCAAATTTTAACGCAGTTAACCGCAGCGCGCGCCGCTCAGATGCCACTACCTCAATTGCTACCGAATCAAATACAGCTGCAAACCCTGCAAGCGGTAACTTAGCAAGTGCCAACTCAGTAAGCGGTAGCTCTACAAGCGCAAGCTCTAATGGCGTTAAGAGAGCTGGGCATGTAGACAATATGGTCAACGGTTTAGTTAGCACCATACATATGCAAGATGATATGCCGTCATTTGTCTTAAGTGACAAGTGCAAGCATGCTCTGGACACGGTTTATGAAGAGCAGGGTAAGGATGCACTTTCATTCTTACCAAGCTTATTTAGAGATCCTACTGGCCCATATCAGCGTTATTTGATGCTGTGGAATACAGTTTTGTCAGATACCGCTCGCATGGATTTTAAGAGCCCTGATATCACTATTGATGAGTATGACTATTACTTGACCTTATTCTCTTTGTTTAGTGATACAAAGATTACACAGTATCCTCAGAGCTATTACGACATTCTTAAGTTGAGTGATGATCCATCGACCTTCATTTACGCTATGGATAATCGCTATGAGCTTGAGACAATCAAGTACTCATCGGTGCTTAATCGCCGTTTAACCGGTTTTGTATCTCCAAAGCGTAATGCTAAAGAGGCTTTAAGATCGTGGAATCAGTTCTACCAAGATCTCTCTTTAGCGCTACCGCCGATCTCAAAGGCCCAAGCACTGCGACCTGTGCTCTATCGTCAGATGTTAATGCGTTTTTGGCGTTTAGCAGGATATCCAGACTCATTACACCTGCGTCCTGAGTACTCTTTTGTACAAGGTAGCAAAGGCAAGACTACTACCCATGAGCCGCTTGAGAAAAAGTGCGCCATATTTGAAGGTTCAGATGGTGATGAGTTCTTTTACGCTAGCGATGACTGCATTAGAGGCATTTCCTCTGATTTGCGCAGCATTGGCTATGTGAACGAAGACTATCAGCAAGTATTAAGCACTTGGGAGTCTTTTTCTAAAGCTTGGACGAGCTCGAAGTTCTATCATCAAAGCGAGCAATACACTACAGGTGAGCATATTAGAACTGGTATTGGTATCACCATGCTTTCCATGTTCAAAAACTACGGCTTTGGTGACTACTTCTTACTTAGAAAGTGTATCTCTAGTCGCGACAGTGATATCTGTGCCTACGAGGCGGATAAGTACTTCGATAGCTATGATAGTGACTTTAGAAAAACTGTTGCTACTGTAGCCGAGGTATCAGGTGAAGATGCACGTTCCTTAAAGCGCTTAAATGAATTGTGGCTAAGCTACTACGATAGTCTGTCGACATATGCATCAAACTTAGTTAAGCGTGGCCGTATGGAGTCTTGGCGAGCTGAGTTTGTAAAAGGCGTGGCGGTTACTGCACAGGCTGAATCACTCATTAGTACTCTTTTCTACAGTCGTGGAGAGTCTGACGAGATCGGTGAGTTCTATGAAGATGACTTCCAGGATTCCGATGTTGCCATGACGACCGCTAACTAAGATCTCTATTTTGTCTTTTGCTAATATAGCTTAGGACTTTTAGCTGTTAATTGCTCTGCCATATCTTCAAAGCTTGTGCATGGCTGCAGTGTGATGGTTTTGGCGCTGCATTTTGCCTTGGTGCAAACTAAACAATATAGTGCAAAAGGCTAAACAATCCTGATTATATGGAGCTTGTGGCGCTATCTGTGGTCAGATGTAAGAAAAATGTTGCAAAAAGCTAAAATCTTGATCTCTTGTATGTATAATACAAGCACACAATTATGTGCGCTTAAGTGCGCTTTTCCGATAGTGAGTGCTTCACAAGAATAAGCACGTGATTTAGATAGTTTTCGGGAAGATAGCAGTTACAAGCCAAACAACCTTAATGGCTAGTAAGCTGCTCGATAGTTGGGCCTATTGGCTGGTGCAATTGAGTTTTAAAGAGCCTTTTGGTTCTTAAAAGATTAGGGGGCACGCAATAGGCTGGTGATAATCTACCCTCGGTGTGGGAAGTAAGAGTCGGGTCATTAAAATCAAAAGCAATTTTAAAGCAGCGCAGAATGAGCGCGGTAGGTTCGTGTGCGCATGGTATTTGGCAGCTTTATGCTGTTAATAGTGTTGTGAGCTTTAATGTTTGTCTTATTGTTATCTTGTTAGATAGTTTCAAGTGTGTTCCCAGATTCATTAAGTTACTTTTCATTGAGGTAGATCTAGGTATGTGATGTGCGTTAGTACTGCTATTTGTTTAGTGCTTGCGTACTTTCAAGGGTAAAAATCATGTCTGATTTACACAACAATCTCGTTGATGATGACCGCGAAATTGAAGGCGCAGAAAATCAAGAAGCCGTTGAGCAAACTGAGTCTCATGACGGTGATGTAGAGATCAAGGTTTACACTAAGCAAAAGGCTGCTGTAGCTGTATCCAATGGTGCTGATACTTCATTACTTCTTGATGGCGACGAGGGTGATGACAACGATTATACAGAGTTAGAGGACGAGGATAATGCAGCCCCTAGCTCTAAGAGCATCCCACAGCCATGGGCTTCTGCTTTAGGCAATACCTCTTATGATGAAGAGGAGACAAGCCAAGAAGACTCTGAGTATGACACCGAGTATGACTCTGATGAGTCAGATGAGTACTCAAACGAGTCCGCTCAGGCAGATGATTACTACGATGAGGGTACTCAGAGCGATGAGTATGCTCAAAATGATGATTCAGTTTCTGAAGATAACTCCTCTGATGAAGTAGCTCAGGACGATAACGAGTCTGTAGATGCAGATGCTACTGAGAGTACTGACGAGGAATCTGCCTTTAAGATCTCAGAGGAAGAAGAGCCAATCATCACTTTTGATAGCCTCGAGTTAAGCGAAGAAGTACTCAAGGCCATTAAACACGAAGGCTTTGAGCAGCCAACTCCAATTCAGCTGCGCTCTATTCCTGTAGTTATGAACGGCCGTGACATGATCGGTCAGGCTCAGACTGGTACAGGTAAGACTGCTGCTTTTGCTCTGCCAATTTTATCCAAGTTACCTAAGCGTCAAAAGAATATCTTTGCGCTGATCTTAGAGCCTACTCGTGAGCTTGCTTTGCAGGTTGCAGAGTCATTCTCTCGTTTTGCCCACTTTATCGATGGTTTCCGTGTTGCTCCAATTTATGGTGGCGCTTCATATGAAAACCAGATCCGCTCACTGCGTCACGGTGCACAAGTTGTTGTTGCTACCCCAGGTCGTTTAATTGATCTCATTGAAAAGGGTCGCTTAGACTTTAGCGAGCTGCGCTATGTGGTGATCGATGAAGCTGACGAAATGCTGCGCATGGGCTTTATTGATGATGTTGATTGGATCTTAGATCAGGTTCCAAGCGATCATCAGACTGCCTTATTCTCAGCTACCATGCCTCCTGTAATCCGTCGTATTGCTAAGGCTCACTTAGTAGACCCTGAGGAGGTTCGCATTGAGTCTCACACCACCACAGCAACTACTGTTCGTCAGCGTTACTGGGTAGTATCTGGTGTTCACAAGATCGATGCTATGACTCGTATGCTCGAGGTTGAGCCATATGAGGCAGTACTGGTATTTGTGCGCACTAAGACCGATGCTGAAGATGTGGCTAACAAGCTTGCTGGCCGTGGCTTAGCTTGTGCAGCTTTGCATGGTGATATCCCTCAACGTCAGCGTGAGAAGATTGTTGAGCGCTTAAAGAAGGGTTCTTTAGACATCATCATTGCAACTGACGTGGCTGCTCGTGGTCTGGATGTTGATCGTATTACCCACGTATTCAACTACGATATTCCATACGATGCTGAGTCTTATGTACACCGTATTGGCCGTACCGGTCGTGCTGGTCGTACCGGTGAGGCTATCTTATTCGTATCGCCTCGTGAGCGTCGTGCTCTGCGTCAGATCGAGCGTGTTACCCGTCAGCGCATTGAGCCAATGCGTATGCCTACAGTGGCCGATGTTAACAAGCGTCGTTTAGAGAACTTCCGCAATCAGATCTTAGAGACCATCGATGCTGGTGGTTTAGAGGATTACTTAGAGGTTATTTCTGACTTACTCACTGATGATGCAATTGAGCCAGAAATCTTAGCTGCAGCTTTAGCTAAGCTTGCTCAGCGTGACGGCTCTTTACTCTTAGATGAGTCTGCTCCAGAGCCTAAGATGAGAAGCTTTGATGAGCACGGTGAGCGTGGCCCACGTGAGCGTCGTCATGGCGGTCCATCTGCAGAGCCTCTGCCATTACGTGACTTCCCAGAGCTTAAGATGGTGCGCTATCGTTTAGCTGTAGGTCGTCGTGACTCAGTTAAGCCAGGTCAGATTGTTGGTGCTATTGCTAATGAGGCAAATCTCGAGAGCAAGTTTATCGGCGATATTTCTATCTTCGACTCTTTCTCAACTGTAGATCTGCCAAGCGGCATGCCTAATGAGACTATGGAAATCTTAGCTCATGCTATCGTTTGCGGTCGTCGTTTAGATCTGCGTGAGTACACTGCTGAGCCACCTGCACGTCCAGAGCGTCGTCCTCGTCCAGAGCGTGATCGCTTTGAGCGTCGTGATCGTTTTGATCGTGAGGATCGTTTCGAGCGTCGCGAGCGTCATCCACGTCCAGAGCATGACCGTCACCCACGCCCAGAGCGTGATCGCTTCGACCGTCGTGATCGTTTTGATCGTGATGATCGCTTTGAGCGTCGTGAGCGTCATGATCGCTTTGATCGCCGTCGTCCACCTCATGACAAGTTCAATGATGACCGTTTCAACCGTGCCGAGAACAGCTTAAATATCGATGCTGATTTCTCCTACATGGATGAAGGCGAGTATCGTCATGAGAAGGGTGATATCAACGGTAACTCCATCAATTACCGTCCAGGTCGTTCAGCTGATGATCACAGAGGCTCAGACCGTCGCTTCGGTCCTCGTGACTCACGTCGTCCACGCCCACGTCCTAACTTCGGTGGCCCACGTCGTCATTTCTAGGACTGTGTAGCTTTTGCAGTATGTAAGGCTGCTAGAGCTTTAAACATATTTCTGCGCTTTAGATTGATAGTCTAAGCCTAAAAAAGCCCAGATGCTCACATGCATGCTGGGCTTTTTAACTTTTATGCCACACAAACAACGTATCTGTTGTCTTGCCCGCTTTGTGTATGTTAATACCTTGCAAAAGGGTTTTAGATCACACTTAGAGCCACTAAGTAGGGGTCTTTGCCATTTTATTTGGGATAAAGACGGATATGTCTCACATATTCGTGAAAAACATGGTGTAAGCTAGTTTCAATCATCAATAATGCATATAAGTATGTATCAATGTCCTTGCTAATAAGAGAGCAGGCAGTAAGCTCTTTTTTGCATTGACGTTGTAAAAGTACGTGCATTATGCGCTAAGCTTTAAGGCTTTGGTGTTTTGGCAAAGCTAAGAGAGGTGTTCAATGTCAGACGAGAAAATGAGAGCATTGGTAAGTTGTTTGGTTAACTACCTTGATTGTCCTTGTACTTATTTTGCGCCAATGATCGATGATGACCCTCTTATGGAAGCTTACGAAAGGGCACGAGAGGAAAGCGCTCAGAGCAAGGATTTTGTACCTGTATTTGTAGTGCCTTCAGATACTTTGCTTGAGACCTTAGTTATGAACTCTGATCCTACTAATGAGGGTCGTGTTTATGACTTTGACAAAGACGAGATCGCTGAATACCGTCGCGGTATTTTAGAGACTGATCCTAATAATGGTGAAGAGGCTATTCAAAATCTGCTCTCCATCACTCAAGAGGTGCTCGGTGATCCTTCTGTCTTTGAAGATATGATTAATCAAAGCGGCGGCAATACCGAGGCTGAAGATCGCATCATGACATGGTGGGATTTTGATAGCACCATGACTAACCACATTATCTTGGCACGCATCCCTGTTGAGAAGGTCTACGAGATCTTTGCATGGCTGCCTATGGGTGGTTGGAATGCCTGTCCAAACAATGAAGATCTCAAGGTGATCTCAAAGCTGTGGTTTGAAAAATATGGTGCTCGACCTGTGGTAGTTAGCGCCGATGGTATCGACTTTATGCTCGATGAGCCAGTAGCTGCATCCGAGGCTAAAGATCTTGCTATCAAGCACTATGCTTTCTGCCCTGATCTGCTTGAAGATCGCGAAGGCGTTACTATCTCTTCATATGCCGAGATTCTTGCTAAATCCAAGATTTGGAACTTCTGGTGGGATTAGTTGATGGGATTAGTAATCCCATTCACAAGACATCGTTCTTGATTAAGCCTCAAGAAAAAAAGGAGCCACTTGGCTCCTTTTTTTTCTTGGGGCGATCTGATGCTAGATGAGCATCTAGCAGGCAGTCACATTCAAGATGCTTTTGTATGACTAGCACTCACACACAATATGCATCTACTCAGCTTATGAGTAGCTTACTGAATCTGGCTTCTTAACAAAGAAGAGTAGCAAGATGCCGACAGTACAAACAGCTGCGCCGACCATATAGACGATAGTGTAAGAGCCAGACTCAGCAAGTGAGATAAGGCCGCCACCAGCGATCTGACCTGAAACCGAGGCGTTTATGTATAAGGATGTAGCCTGGCCTGGGATGGCTGGAAGCAGTTCTTGGAAGAATACCATGCCCATGGTGGCAACGAATGCAATATACAAAGCTGCAAAGAAAGTAATGATGAGGTAGTAGTTAGTATCAGCTGGACGTAACAGCAGCACTAAGAAAATAACTAGTGCGATACCACCAACTAAGATCACGTACTTAATGCCAAAGGTCTTGGTAATACGAGCAGCTAAGAACATTAAAGGAATTTCAATAAAAGCTGCTAGGCCTAGCATGTAGCCAGGTAAATCCTTATCTAACTTGAGCTCTTGAGTAAAGTAGAGCGGCATGGTGTTGATATAGGATGAAAAGGCAGTAAACATTAAGCCGATTGAGGCAAATAGCACTAGTACAGAGCGATTGGTCCACCACTTAATGTGACGGGATTTATCTACTGCAGCCTTATCTAAGACACTTGGCAGGAAGAAAAATGAGGTTACGCAAATAAGTGCAAAAGAAATAGCTGTAACTAAGAACAGGGTGTTAAAGCTATAACCCATAGCAATACCATAGGCAACTGGTGGTCCTACTACCCAAGAGACTGAGGCCAAAGATCTCATGAAGGTTGCAAACATTAACGAGCCACCTAAGTATTTAACCGCATACTCACGAGCTGAGGCGTAGATCTGTGGGAAAGACACAGTGTAAGAACCAAGTAGCAGCAGACCAAGGGTGCACAGCACGATAAAGCTTGGTCGCATATACAGCATATATGACGAGGCTACACCAAAGAGCGATGCAATGCAGATAATAGCAGGACGCTGCAGTCCAATATCTGAAAAACGAGCCACAGTTTGTACGATTAAGATTGTGGCAATAGGCAGCATCATAAAGAAGATGGAGATCTGCAGTGGAGAGAAATTGAGCTCTGTATTAAAAAATAGTGACAGCACAGGGTTGAACATGGAGTTGGCCGCAGAAACCAACAGACACATGGCAACGTAGATAGTGGTATTACCTCTTGTGTTGGCGCCGAATGTTTGCATTTAGATTCTCTCAGTGCTGCAGGGCAAAATTCTCAGTGCTCAGTAAATGGTCTGAGCGTTGGTTAAACAAAACAAAACAAGCAAAAAGCCCCATAACTAACATCTTGGCGATGCCATGCTCATGGCGTGAACACGGTCTCATGTGTGCACACAGTCTCATGCGCCGCACATGCGTGAACGCAGTATCATCCACAATCCCATATACCGCACATGCGTGAATACAGTCTCATGCGCAATATACCGCTCATGCGTGAACACAATCTTATGAGTCGACCATCTCGTGGCAGTACTCATGCACCTGCGTATGCATATAATCGTGAAGCTTTAACTCGTGTTTGCTATTGTTTAGGCCGTATATTGTATGACTTGTCAAAGTAGAAATGGTTACACTAAATGGCACAAGTCAGGTCGGATATTATCCACCGTTCACACGAGCTTGC